>CAVALT010000123.1:0-5362 GCA_963589455.1 Clostridiales bacterium | reverse complement strand
ATTGTAATCCATGCCGTTGGCCTGACGTCTCGGTAGATTAAACTGAGTCTCTGCCACCAGTCCCTGAACCTCAAGCAGCATTGCTCTGCTGCCCTCTATGAGACAGGTTACTGCCGCCCCGGTAGCATTGACAGGACGGCCTTCAAGCAGATATTCGGAAGGGTTTAGAACCTCCTTGAGTCCTGTCTCACTCATCTCAAATACACCCACCTCATTGGTTGCACCAAAACGGTTTTTAGCGCTTCTGAGTATCCTGTAGCCGAACTGATCTCCGGATTCGAAGTATATGACCGTGTCCACTATATGCTCAAGAACCCTTGGACCTGCGACCGTTCCCTCCTTGGTAACATGTCCGACCAGAAATGCAGCAATATTATTGGTCTTTGCGCAGATCATAATACGCTGTGTGCACTCTCTGACCTGTGTCACGCTGCCCGGAACAGACTGTGATTCCTCTGTATGCATGGTCTGAACCGAATCTATGATGCACAGATCCGGACGTTCCCTCCCAAGCATATCGGTAATACTGTCAATGTCCGTATCAGAAACAAATCTGAGTGCATCGGATATCTCCCCTATTCTGTCTGCTCTCAGTCTGATCTGCCTCAGACTTTCCTCGCCGGATATGTATATGACATTTTTTCCTGAGGCAGCTACATTAGCTGCAGTCTGAAGCAGAAGTGTTGATTTGCCGATTCCAGGATCACCGCCTATGAGCACCAGGCTGCCTGGTACAATGCCGCCTCCGAGAACACGTTCGAACTCGGCAAAGCCTGTAGCAATACGTTCCTCCTCGTTTGCACTGATATCACTTATCGGAACAGGCTTAATGCCGCCTGCTGTTCCCCTCTGCCTGCCGCCGGAAGCGGATGAGGCCGGCTTCATTACGGCCTCTTCTGAAAATGTGCCCCATTCCCTGCAGGCTGGACATTGTCCGAGCCATTTTTTTGATTCATAGCCGCAGCTCGTACAGAGAAACACCGTATCCTGTTTATTCTTTGCTGCCACTGCTTACATCCTTATCCCTGCTGCTCTTCCTTTTGGAAGCTGTTTTTGCCGAAGCTGCCGATTTACCGCTTATGGCAAGCGTGTCGCCATGACGGTCAACCCTGACGTTGTATCCGGGCTTTATCTTGCCCTCGAGTATCTCATCGGCAAGACTGTCCTCAATATATTTCTGTATAGTACGTCTTAACGGTCTTGCTCCGAATTTTTCATCATAGCCCTTTTCGATAAGCAGCTCCCTGGCAGCCTCAGTTACTGTCAGCCTGATATCCTTTTCCTCTCTGAGGCGTGTTCTGATCTCATTGAGCATAATATCAGTAATATTGACTATATTTTCTCTGGTAAGCGGTCTGAATACTATTATTTCATCAAGGCGGTTAAGGAACTCAGGCTTAAACATCCTGTTGACCTCTTCCATAACACCGGCACGCATATTACGGTAATTTCTCTCTGCATCATTTCCCGATGCAAAGCCCATAACCTTAGGTGCGATAATATTTTCCGCACCGGCATTTGAGGTAAGGATAATGATTGTATTCTTAAAATCAACCTTTCGTCCCTGCGAATCAGTAATATGTCCGTCATCAAGCACCTGAAGAAGAATATTGAAGACATCAGGATGTGCCTTTTCTATCTCATCGAAAAGAACGACTGAATATGGATTGCGTCTTACCTTTTCTGAAAGCTGTCCGCCCTCCTCAAAGCCTACATATCCCGGAGGTGAGCCTACAAGCTTTGACACGCTGTGCTTTTCCATATACTCAGACATATCTATGCGGATAAGCGCATCCTCTGTTCCGAATACAGCCTCCGTAAGAGCCTTGCTAAGCTCGGTTTTTCCTACACCGGTAGGTCCCAGGAATAAGAAGCTACCTATAGGTCTCCTTGGATTTCGTATACCTGCACTTCCGCGCTTTATTGCCTTCGCAACGGCATCGACTGCCTCATCCTGTGAAACAATGCGCTTATGCAAAGTTTTATCCAGGAAACGAATGCGCATGGCCTCCTTCTCCGTAAGCTTTTTTACAGGAATTCTGGTCCATGCACTTACAACATCAGCAATGGTTTCCTCTGTAACTGTCGGCTTATGCTCCTGCTTCTTTTTATTCCAGTTATCGTTCAGACGCTGCAGATGCTTTTCTGCCTTTTTCTGTTCTGCAGTTATTTCCTTTGCCCTGTCAATATCATCATCAATTACTGCCTGCTCCCTGGCCTCGGCAAGCTCCTTTAATCTGTCAGCTGCCTTTTTTATGGATTCAGGCTCAGTTATCCCGGTAAGCCTGAGCTTGGACGCCGCCTCATCTATCAGATCGATAGCCTTATCCGGAAGCATTCTGTCATTAATATAACGTTCGCTGAGCTTAACCGCAGCCTCAACGGCCTCATCGGAAACAGCTACATTATGATGCTCCTCATATTTATGACGGATTCCCTTAAGGATCTCTATTGCTTCCTCCTCTGTAGGCTGCTCAACCATAACAGGCTGAAAGCGTCGCTCAAGGGCAGCATCCTTCTCAATATGCTTGCGGTATTCCTCTATTGTTGTAGCACCGATAATCTGAAGCTCACCGCGGCTTAAGGATGGCTTAAGTATATTGGCAGCATCAAGTGAGCCCTCTGCACCGCCGGCCCCTATAATTGTATGAAGCTCGTCAATAAACAGCAGAACATCTCCTGCACTCTGAGCCTCCGCAATAATTCTTTTTATACGTTCCTCAAACTCACCCCTGTACTTTGAGCCCGCAACCATTCCGCCGATATCAAGTGAAACAAGTCTTTTGCCGCTTATGGCATCAGGAACGCTGTCGCTTACAAGAAGCTGAGCAAGTCCCTCAACTATCGCAGTTTTGCCTACTCCCGGCTCTCCTATAAGACAAGGATTATTCTTGGTACGTCTTGACAGTATCTGTATAACTCTGTCGATTTCCTTCCTTCGCCCTATTACCGGATCAAGCTTTCCGTAATATGCCCGTTCTGTAAGATCAGTGGAATATTTATCAAGTGTCGGAGTAGATGTGCTGCTCTGATGTGCTTCTGCTGCATTTTTAACCTCTGGCAGGTCCTCTCCGATAATGTTAAGTATATCATTGTACACCCTCTGGATATTAACACCGAGAGTGTTAAGTATCCTTGTGGCAATGCAGTCCTGATTCTTAAGCAGCGCTATAAGCAGATGCTCTGTTCCTATCTCACTGCTTCCGAGCCTCTCCGCCTCCTCTGCGCTTAACGCAAGTATATCCTCTGCGGACGGAGTATAAGTACCTCTGTCTGACTGCTTTACCTTTGAACCGTCTGTAACAAACTGGTCAATAAGCGATTCCACAGAAGCAAGTTCAATATGTGCACCTTTAAGCACCTTAGCCGCAACACCATGCTCCTCAGCAATCAGTCCGCAGAGAATATGCTCAGACCCGGTAAAATTATGCTTTAGCCTGGCTGCTGTTTCCTTAGCAAGCTCCAATGCCTTTTTTGCGTTTAATGTATAATCAGCCATTAAATCCAAATCTCCTATTGATACAACACTTGGGGCCGGGCTTATGCGGCACCGACCCCCTGTTGCTGTAAAATTTATTCCACTGTATCCCTCTGCTCAGCTGCAGAAGAACCATCTGCTGTATCAGCTGAAATTATATTATCCGGAACAGCCTCGGCAGCTTTGGTCTCATCCTGAGTCACTGCTGCGGTCTCTGATACTGACGGCAGGTCCTGATTGTCATCAAGACTGCTGATTTCCTCATTCTCATCATCAATGCGTTCTGCTCTTATTATGCGTCTCGGTCTGCGTTTTCTTTCAGGCCTTCTGATCACCTGAGTCTCGTCAGCTGCATTCTGCTCTGCTTCCTCAGCTGCAGACTCAGCAGAATAATCATGCTTTAAAAGCTCCTTAACATCATCGATGTCAGAGGCTGCAGCCTGCTCCGAGGCTGTTTTGTCCTCATTGAGCTCTGAATCCTCCATTCTTGCACTGAGCTTCATATCAGTCTGCTCGTCATCTGCATAACGGTTTAAGGACCTTCTCCTGTAGGATCTTTGAACCTTCTCATTAGTTTTGACCCTTATGGACATATAGACGCTTATCATTACGGCAGCAAACGCTATAACTGCAAGTGCAACAATGATAATAAGTCTGGTCTCCGAGCTCTTTTCAGCCTCTGTCAGCTGATTCTGAAGCTCGGCATACTCAGTGCTGCTTACAGAACCTGATGCAAGCGGATCCTCAAAATATCTCTGAATGGTCTTCTCAGTCATATCATATCGATAGAAGCCTATATTTCCGTAGGAATCATCATCGCTCTTTGAGGAATCAGCCGTCATGCCGTAAACAACACAATACTCAGGCTCCTCTGAAGCACCCCATACCCATCCCTGGACCTTCTGTCCGTCAATGGTAATGGTTCCCTCCTTAAGACCCTCAGGTACTGTAAGATCAGCCGGCGGATTCATAACTATTATTGTTTTGCCCTTTGAGGAAAGCTTTATGCCCTCAACATTAAGTGCACTCTCGCCGTTAGCTTCAGCACCGCCCTCAGCCTTGCTGACATGTATCGTATACTGATTGCTTGTAACTCCGTCAGCTGCGGTTACAGTTACCACAATATCTGACTGACCCTCAGGCAGATCACCGTTATACTGCTTATCAATATTTACCTTTGCATCGGCATCAACGCCTACCACGCTGACATTAATATCATTTACGCTAAGGCCTACCGAGAGATTATACTCCTTGACATCAGCTGAAAAGGCCGGATCAAGTGTTCCGGGATAAACCTCGATGCCGGTTGCAGACGCATCTGAGGAGGTGCTCTGAGCTGCAGCTACAGTAACGGCTGAGCTTCCGAGATGTGTAAAGTCCACCGGCTGATCATTTGAATCATATACCTCGTAGCTGTCAATGGAAATGCTGTATGAGCCTGCCTGCGAGGTTTTAAACTTCAGATTATAATCAAGCTCTGAGGTTCCTGCTCCGTTGCTTGCCCCATGCACTCTTACTGCACCGGCTCCGCCGTCAGCGTCAGTTCCGGAAACGAACTCAAGTCCGCTGTCATAGGTAAGCACGATATTGGCGCTTTGGAGTGATGTTCCCTCATCCGCAGTCACCTTCATGCTGACGTTAACCTCATCTCCCGCCGTCACCTGCGGATCCGAGAAGCTGATGGTTCCCTGCGCAGCTAATGCGGTAAATGCTGACAGTATACACATCACGGCAGATATAATACCTGTTTTAAAAATTTTCATAACAAAACTTCCTCTGATTTATTGCTCTGATTGGCTAATGCTTATTTGTCTGTCTTTATAGAAACGCTGATTAAAGCGTTTCCCACGCCGGATTCACGCTGCGAAGCAGCTAATCCCAAAG
>CAVALT010000122.1:3606-5381 GCA_963589455.1 Clostridiales bacterium | reverse complement strand
GCACTATTACGACGCCTATATATACAAATATATTATAGCTGAACAAGGCCTCGCCTATCACCGGAATATTCTGCACAGCCTCAGGAAATACCGAGCCTGAAAATGCTCCCTTGAGCCCGTTGCTGATAGAAACATTGCCGCCTACTCTCATACGCATAAGCTCGCCGACAAACTGTCCAACTCCGGTACCAAAGATAGTAAGTGCAAGACCGGTTACGTTCTGATTTGCCCTTAAGGTAACTGTCAGAAAGCTGAATATAATTGCACCTGCAACACCCGCAAGAAAAGCTGATGCGAAGGCTATAACAACTGCTATCCAGCCTACCGCAGCACTGCCCGCAATATTATCATATACAAAGGCTCCGCAGAGTCCGAAGGCTCCGCCCATGAACATAAGACCCTCAACGCCAAGATTCATATTTCCCGACTTCTGTGTAAGTATCTCGCCTGAGGTGCCGAACAGAAGCGGTGTACCGTTTAAAACAGCTGCCTTAATAAGTCCGATTAAATTGAAGTCCACAGCTTAAGCCTCCTTTCTGCTTTCTTCATTTTTTCTGAAGGTAAGCCTGTAATTGATAAAGAACTCACAGCCAAGCAGACAGAACAGCAGCAGGCCCTTGATAATCTCCGATACTGATGACGGAACAGAAAGACCTGTCTGCATGCTTGAAGCTCCCTTGCTAAGTACACCGAACAGCAGTGAAATGATAATCATCGCAAACGGATTAAGCTGAGCCAGCCAGGCGACGGTAATTGCAGTAAAGCCTACACCGTCTGCAACATCTGAGTAAAGCGTCTGATTGGCTCCGGAGGCAACCATAAAGCCTACAAGTCCGCATATAGCTCCTGATATGCAGGCCGTACGAACAGTGATCTTCGTTACATTCATGCCTGCATAGCGTGCCGTATTTTCAGATTCACCAAGAACTGATATCTCATAGCCGTGTTTGGTATAATTCATGTAAATGAATATAAAGGCAACAATCAGAAGAACCATTATCCATCCGCAGTGTACTCCCAATACCTTAGGCAGTACGGCTGCATCAGCAAAATTCGGAATAACCTGTGATCCCTGCTTGCCTTCCCACGGGCCTCCCTGAAGCCAGCCTACTATACCTATTGCAATGTAATTAAGCATAAGTGTAAACAGTGTCTCATTTGTCTTCCACTTTGCCTTAAATACTGCAGGTACGCCTGCCCATACGGCACCCATAAGCATAGACGCAATCCCCATTACACTGAGCAACACGGGTGATGACCAGCTTTTGCCGAAATATATTGCAAAAAAGGCTGCAGCCATGGCTCCGACTGTTATCTGTCCCTCTGCACCGATATTCCAGAATTTCATTTTAAAGCACGGTGCAAGTGCAAGTGCGGTTCCAAGCAGAGGCGTTGCTGTCTTGACTACCTGGCGTATTCCGCTCTTTTTTCCGAGTGCTCCGCTTATCATTGTCTTATAGGCCTCAACCGGATTGGCTCCGGCAGCCGCAAGCACTAAAAGACTCAGCAGTATCGCCGTAAGAAAGGCCAGAAAGCGTATAAGCCATACCATGTGAGGATTCATATTCTCACGCTTGGAGATGCGAATCAACGGTGATTTCTCATTCATTGCTCCTGCCCTCCTTTCCTCCTAAGCTTGTCATAAGGAGACCTATCTCCTCCTTGGTCGTGGTTCGTGCATCGACTATGCCGGACACACGTCCTCCGCAGAGCACAAGTATCCTGTCGCAGAGATCAATCAGCACATCCAGATCCTCCCCTACAAATACAACAGC
>CAVALT010000122.1:0-3596 GCA_963589455.1 Clostridiales bacterium | reverse complement strand
GCACATCGAGATCCTCTCCTACGAATATAACTGCCGTTCCCTTTTTTTTCTGGTCTGCCATAAGATTGTAAATAACATAGGAGGTATTGATATCAAGACCTCTTACAGCATATGCACTCATAAGCACAGACGGGGAGGTAGCAATCTCACGTCCGACCAGAACCTTCTGAACATTTCCGCCTGACAGCTTTCTGACCGGATATTCAATATCAGGTGTTGCTACCTCAAGATAGTCATATACCTGCTCAGCAAGCTTTCTGGCGGCCTTTGTATCAAGGAAAAAGCCCTTGGATTTATTCCATGAGCGGAGCATCATATTGCCTGTCATGCCCATGCCGCCTACAAGGCCCATTCCAAGTCTGTCCTCGGGAACGAATGCCAGTGCTACTCCGGCATCCTTAATCTCCATCGGCGTCTTTCCGACGAGCTCCTCCGGATGCTTGCCCTCAGGACTGTATATAATTGAGCCGGAATCGATTTTACGAAGACCTGCTATAGCCTCCAGCAGCTCCTTCTGTCCGGAGCCGGCAATACCTGCTATGCCGAGTATCTCTCCGCCGTAGGCAATGAAGCCTATATCATCAAGTCTCGCAACTCCGTTTGTGTCCCTGCAGGTAATGCCTGCTACAGTAAGCCTTGGCTTAATATTCTCAGGCTCTTCTCTTCGGATATTAAGCTCAACCTTCTTGCCAACCATCATTTCAGTAAGCTCAGCCTCACTGGTCTCCTCAGTTCGTACCGTTGCAATATGCTTTCCCTTGCGAAGCACGGCAACAACATCCGAAATAGACATAACCTCATTAAGCTTATGTGTGATAATGATAATGGATTTTCCGTCAGCCTTCATTGCCCGCATGACATTAAAAAGCTTTTCGGTTTCCTGCGGTGTAAGTACAGCTGTCGGCTCGTCAAGTATAAGTATATCCGCACCGCGGTAGAGCACCTTAATAATCTCTACGGTCTGTTTTTCCGATACAGACATATCATAAACCTTCTTGTAGGGATCAAGCTCAAAGCCGTATTTGTCGCTTATGGCCTTAACCTGTTCAGCAGTCTCCTTAAGATCAAGCTTTTCTGAGCCTTCGATGCCCAGAATAATGTTTTCAGCCGCGGTAAAAACATCCACAAGCATAAAATGCTGATGAATCATTCCGATATGGTTTTCAAATGCATCCCTCGGTGAACGTATTGTGACAGGCTTTCCGTTAATAAGAATCTCACCCTTATCAGGAAAATATATTCCTCCGAGCATGTTCATAAGAGTTGTCTTGCCGGAACCGTTTTCTCCGAGCAGAGACATTATGACGCCCTTATCAAGATAGAGATCCACATTCTCGTTTGCGGCTACATCTCCGAAATATTTCGAAATGCCGCGAAATTCGACAGCATGTACAGCTTCCAAGCTTTCCTTCCTCCGTCTCTATACAAATCCTTTATCAAACACCTCAAAAAACAATGTCTGTGTTTTCCCTATATACATATAACGGGACAAAGTGCACTTAAGCGCTCTGTCCCGTATTCCGTAAAAAAACTAAATATCAGTACTTCTCATTAACAAGAGTAATTCCGTCAATTTTCTCTGAGAACGAAGGAGCTGACTTATAATATGACTCATGATAGTAGCCGTCAGATACTGCATCGGTCTCATCGTCAGATGCATCGAAATCAGCATCCATATCAACAAGTGAAGACTCAAGAGTCTTTCCGTCTACAGTAAATGTTGAGGTATCAAATACATGAAGCTCACCAGACTTGATCTTCTCCTCTGCCTCTGCTATAGCCTCAGCAGTACCCTCAGCGGCAATCTTGTCATTAAGCTCTGTAAGAACGATATCTCCGTCAGCAATACCATGCTGCATATAATCCTGATCAACAGTTCCGCCGTTTGCAAGAGTGCTGATGACATAAACAAAGTAGTTGGTCCAGTCAATGCGTGAGGAAATGAGTGATGACTCCGGAGCTACATCGATCATGGAAATGTTGTAGCCTACAGAATAAACTCCGTTCTCCTGTGCTGTTGTTGCCGGTGTGGTAGCATCTGAATGCTGTGAAATAAGTACTGCACCTCTGTCGATAAGATCCTGTGCTGTTGTTGCCTCAATAGCCGGATCTCCCCATGAGCCGATAAACTCAACAAGCATGGTTACGCTTGGGCATACTGACTTTGCTCCGAGATAAAATGCTGTGTAACCGGATACAACCTCTGAATAGGTATATGCACCTACATAACCCATAACAGCCTGGTCCTCTGTGATCTTGCCGTCAGCAATCATCTCGTTAAGCTTCATTCCTGCAGCTATTCCTGCAAGATATCTGCCCTCATAGATTGACGGGAAAGCATTAACAGTGTTCTCAAGAGCATCTGATCTTGATGTCTCATTGGTAAGTGCGCAGAATAAAGTATCAGGATAATCACCTGCAACTGTAAGCATTGCCGGCTCCATGCCGTAGGAGTTAAGAATAACTGCTATGCAGCCAGCATCTGCAAGCTCCTCACAGTCAGCAGCTACAGCATCTCCTTCCGGATGATCATAGGTGTAAACCCACTCAACATTTATGCCCTGCTCAGCAAGCTTTTCCTTGGCTGCATCAGCTGCCATGTAGAAATTGCGGTCATATGCCATATTGTCATTGCCGATACAGATCATTCCGACCTTGACATCCTTGGTCTCACCTGTTGCGGCCTCTATGCTCTCGCCCTCAGCTGCTTCAGCAGCCTGTGTTTCTTCTGTCTTGCTGGATGATCCGCAAGCTGCAAGGCTGAGTGCCATAGATGCAGCAAGTATGGTTGCTAATACTTTCTTCATTAATGTCCTCCCTGTGAATCTAATGAAAAAACTAAATAAAAACATTGTTAACTTAATGCAGCTGATTTTCTTTGTCAAGAATTACAGACAATATTGTTGCACGTTTTATATAAAAGCAACAATTGAATCAACGGCAAAGCAGTTTTATATGTTTAAAATATCAGCCTCTTCTCTGCATGATTTCTGTAAGAATCCTGTGAGCGACCTCATCCTTATTCATAATAGGAAGCTCTGTTGCTCCGTCTGCAGTTATAATAGTTACAATATTAGTGTCAACTCCAAAACCGGCTCCTGACTCCTTGACATTATTGGCTGCTATCATATCAAGCTTCTTTTTTACAAGCTTAGCCTGTGAGTTCTCAAGCATGTTCTCGGTTTCCATACTGAAGCCGCAGAGAAAAAGTCCGGGGTGCCTGTGCTGTCCGCAGTAGGATATTATATCCTCTGTACGGTCAAGCTCTATCTTCATATCACCATCCTTCTTCTTGATTTTGTTTTCTGCTACAACAGCAGGCTTATAATCAGCTACGGCGGCTGCCTTGATAATAATATCTGTATCGTCGAGTATTTCTCTGAAGGCCTCAAACATCTCGTGGGTAGAGGTTACGCTGACGTTTTTAACGAAGGGCACAGGTGCAAGGGAGGTCTGTCCCGATATAAGAGTCACCTCTGCGCCTCTGAGCATTGCAGCTCTTGCTATTGCATATCCCATCTTGCCTGAGCTCTTATTGCTTAAGAATCTCACAGGATCGAGTGCTTCTCTTGTAGGTCCGGCGCTTACAGCTACCC
>CAVALT010000121.1:3151-5392 GCA_963589455.1 Clostridiales bacterium | reverse complement strand
GTAACTGTTTAGCACCTATCTCGAATTTGCTCCGCAAATCCTCGATGTGGCCGGCCAGAGGCCCTCCGGGCCTTGGCCGCCTTCAGTATTTCAGCATGAATTTGCCTGCAAGCAGTCAATTCATACTGAAATACTGAAGGTGCTGAACAGATACAAATGGAGATCTTATGAAGGAATTAGAGAAGAAATATGTTCCGCAGGAGATGGAGGACCGCATCTACTCAAAGTGGATGAAGATGGGATACTTCCATGCAGATGCAGACTCAACGAAGAAAGCATTTTCCATATCCATGCCGCCGCCGAATGTAACCGGACAGCTCCACATGGGACATGCCCTGGACAACACTCTTCAGGATACGCTCTGCAGATATAAGCGTATGAAGGGCTACGAGGTGCTCTGGCAGCCGGGAACCGACCATGCGGCTATTGCCACAGAGGTCAAGGTTATCAATAAGCTCAAGGCTGAGGGCAAGGATAAAAATGAACTCGGACGTGAGGGCTTCCTTAAGGAGGCCTGGGCCTGGAAGGAGGAATACGAGTCACGCATCATTAATCAGATGCATAAGCTCGGTGTCAGCGCTGACTGGGACAGACTGAGATTCACTATGGACGAGGGCTGCTCGAAGGCAGTCGAGAAGGTATTTATCGATCTTTACAACAAGGGTCTTATATATAAGGGCAGCCGCATTATAAACTGGTGTCCTGTATGCCGAACCTCTATCTCTGATGCAGAGGTGGAGCATGTGGATCAGGACAGCTTTTTCTGGCATATAAAGTATCCGGTTGCCGGCATGGAGGGACGCTTCCTTGAGGTCGCAACCACAAGACCAGAGACCATGTTCGGTGATACTGCAGTGGCTGTCAATCCGAAGGACGAGCGCTACTGTGATCTTATAGGAAAGAATGTCATACTGCCGCTTCTCAATAAGGAGATCCCGATAGTCGGGGATGAGCATGCGGACATGGAGTTCGGTACAGGCTGCGTTAAGATAACGCCTGCACATGACCCTAACGATTTTGAGGTAGGCAAGAGACATAATCTTCCTGAGATCTGCATACTGCATGATGATGCAACCATAGATCTGCCGGGAACAAAGTATGACGGACTTGACAGATATGAGGCAAGAAAGCTTGTTGTTCAGGATCTTACTGAGCAGGGCTATCTTGTTAAGACTGTTCCGCATACCCACAGCGTAGGCACACATGACCGCTGCCATACCACTGTTGAGCCTATGATTAAGCCGCAGTGGTTTGTAAAGATGGACAGACATGCGGAGCACTGCCGCAGGATGCTTGAGAGCGGAGCACTTAAGTTTGTACCGGATAATTATTCCAAGACATATATGAACTGGGTCGACAACATCAGAGACTGGTGCATAAGCCGTCAGCTCTGGTGGGGACACCGTATACCTGCATGGTACTGTGACAGCTGCGGCAAGGTCCATGTTGCACACGAGGCACCGTCAGCATGTGAATGCGGCTGCAGGACCTTTACCCAGGATCCGGATACGCTTGATACCTGGTTCTCATCAGCCCTCTGGCCGTTCTCAACGCTCGGATGGCCTGAGCAGACCAAGGAGCTTAAGAAGTTCTATCCTAATGATGTGCTTGTAACGGGCTATGACATCATTTTCTTCTGGGTTATACGTATGGTATTTTCCGGAGTTGAGCAGACCGGAGAGTGCCCGTTCAGCACAGTTCTGATTCACGGACTTGTGCGTGATTCGCAGGGACGCAAGATGAGTAAGTCTCTCGGCAACGGAATCGATCCGCTGCTCATAGTTGACCAGTACGGAGCTGATGCCTTAAGAGCGGCTCTTCTTACAGGCAATGCACCGGGAAATGACATGAGATTTACCGATGACAAGGTTATCAATGCCCGCAACTTTGCCAACAAGGTATGGAATGCAGCAAGATTCATAATGATGAATGCCGAGCATGCAGGCGATGAGCTTAAGGGCAAGTTCAATGCACCTTACGGAGTTATTCCTGAGGGCATAAGTCTTGAGAAGGAAGACAGATGGATACTCTCTGCTCTGAATGATCTTGTTGAGAGAGTAACCGGCAATATGGACAGCTTTGAGCTGGGCGTTGCTCTTGATAATGTAATGAGCTTCATGTGGGATGAGCTCTGCGACTGGTATATAGAGATGATCAAGGCCCGTCTTAAGAGCGATGATGCAGCAAGCAGAGATGCAGCATTATGGACGCTTGATACGGTACTTATCAACGGTCTTAAGC
>CAVALT010000121.1:0-3141 GCA_963589455.1 Clostridiales bacterium | reverse complement strand
GTTTATGCCGTTCATAACCGAGGAGATATTTGTAAATCTCACAGATGAAGAGTCGATAATGATCTCGAAGTATCCGGAATACACTGCTGACTGGAGCTTTAAGGAGGATGCTGCTCAGATAGAGGGACTTAAGGAGGCTGTAAGAGCCGTAAGAGGAGTCCGTGCAGAGAAGAATGTTCCGCCGTCTAAGAAGCTTTCCGTAGTCGTTGTCAGTGAAAATGCAGATGTCAGAGCCTCCTTTGAGGCAGCAAAGGCGGTATTTGCATCGCTTATCAATGCCTCAGAGCTGCTCGTGCAGAGCGATAAGAGCGGAGTTGATGCAAATGCAGTATCAGCAGTGACCTCAAATGCCACGGTCTATATTCCTCTTAATGAGCTTGTGGATACGGCAGAGGAGCTTGCAAGGCTTGGCAAAGAGGAAAAGCGTCTCGAGGGAGAGCTTAAGAGATCCCACAATATGCTTTCGAATGAGAAATTTATCTCAAAGGCACCTGCAGCCAAAATCGAAGAGGAGAAGGCAAAGCTTGCAGCCTATGAGGAAATGATGCGCAAGGTAAAGGCAGAGATAGCAGCTCTGTCAGAGAGCTGATGCTTTGAATTAAGGCCTATGAACCGTCTCACGTCTTAGCCGATGTGAGACGGTTTTGGCTTACATGATTCATACGGAAAAATCTCAGAGTATTTACGCATCAAGGCTTGAAATTTATCCGTGTAAAGTTTATTCTTAAAAAGGCTTTTGAGCGGCTTTGCCGCAGGATTTAGGATAGGCTTTTAAGCTTTCATGGATAGTGAAGCCAATGTACTGTATATAATGCTTTTCCGGTTTCCGGGCGAAGGCTTTTGCCGGAGCATCAGTTAATGAACGCAGTACAGCAGCGCAAATGAAACTAATGATATATGGGACAGATATTTTTTGGCCTGATATCATTTTTAAGAAAAGGAAGGTGAACACAAGTGGACGGCAGCGACGGCCATAGTCGAAGTACCAGCATAATATCGGATACGGACTGCTGTGCACGAAGAGGTGTTCGCAGCTTAAACTGAACCTTGCTTTAAGCAGGAGAATTTCAGAGACGGCATTTCACAGTAAGTAATTCAGCATTCCGCATTTCACATCATGTATCAGCAGGGATAAAAGCATATTTTATGCAGCAGCTATCAGGCCCTAACAGGCGTCTGAATACCCTGGATCCGGTACATATCAGTTTGGGCAGAATATTTTCAGCCCCAACACCATCATATTATGCTTCAGGTACACAGATTCAACTGACGAGCAGAGGAAAATAATTGCTTCTGCACGTTTATTAGCTGTGTATTATTGTTGTCTGCAGATCAGGCAGACGGGCAATGCATGATGAAAGGAGGATACTGAATATGACAGATGAGAGAAATATCACCTCTGAGACTGAAGACGAGGAGAAGCTTACTCCTGAAGCGGTTGAGGAATTCTTTGATGACAAGGAAGACAGCAGCTCAAAGCAGGAGGAGGAAGAGGTAATCGAGCATCCTGATTACAGTGCGGAGATTGCATCCATCATTAAGAGCAATGCATCCCCAAAGATGCTGCGTGACAAGCTGAGTGATTACCATGAATCAGATATAGCAGACGCACTTGCAGAGCTGAGCGTGGTATATCGTAAGAAGATATACAGAGTGCTCAGCATAGAGACCATTTCAGAGATACTTGAGTATGCCGATGAGGATGAGGCTAAGGAATATCTCGATGAGATGGACCTTAAGAAGGCAGCCACTGTTATAAGCCACATGGAGCCTGATACGGCGGTTGATATACTCAGAACCATGGACAAGACCAAGCGCATGTTGCTTATGGATCTTGTTGACGAGGACTTTAAAAAGGATATCGTGCTGCTGGCCTCATACGATGAGGATGAGATCGGTTCAAGGATGACGACCAATTTCATTTCCATACATGATAATCTTACGGTCAAGGAGACTATGTCGGAGCTTGTCAGGCAGGCACCGGAAAATGACAATATCTCCAAGATCTTCGTGGTTGATGAAAGCGGCATATTTGCAGGAGCCATAGACCTGAAGGAGCTGATCATTGCAAGACAGACGACGGATCTTTCAGAGCTTATCATGACCTCTTATCCCTATGTATACGGCAATGAGGATATAGATGACTGTATCGAAAAGCTGAAGGATTATTCGGAGGATCTCATTCCTGTCCTGGACAATCAGAACGTGCTGCTCGGAGTTATCACCTCGCAGAGCATAACAGAGCTCGTAGATGATGCACTCGGTGAGGACTATGCAAAGCTGGCAGGTCTTACTGCAGAGGAGGACTTGGAGGAGCCGCTTAAGGATTCAATGAGAAAGCGTCTTCCATGGCTGTTCATACTGCTGCTGCTCGGCATGGTGGTATCTACAGTAATAGGCCTATATGAGAAGGTTATATCAGAGCTTACACTTGTGGTTCTGTTCCAGTCTGTAATCCTGGATATGGCCGGCAATACCGGTACACAGTCACTGGCGGTAACGATACGTGTGCTGATGGATGAGAATCTTACTTCAAAGCAGAAGATCGGCCATGTATGGAAGGAGATAAAGGTCGGAAGCTGCAACGGACTGGTGCTCGGCGCAGCGTCCTGCATATTTATAGGACTTTATATCTATGTATTTAAGGGCTATGATCCAACGATGGCCTTTGCGGTATCAGGCTGTGTAGGCATCTCCCTGCTGATATCGATGATGATATCCTCCGGAGTGGGAACGCTTATCCCGATGTTCTTTTCCAAGATAGGCGTCGATCCCGCAGTTGCTTCAGGTCCGCTCATCACTACCATGAATGACCTGATTGCCGTTATAACATATTACAGTTTAGCTTGGCTTTTACTGATAGATGTGCTACACTTATAAAGTTGATTGTGCCGAAGGCACATTAACATAGCTGCAGACGTATCGAAGCGGTCATAACGGGGCTGACTCGAAATCAGTTTGTGGGCAACCACACGTGGGTTCGAATCCCACCGTCTGCGTACAATACAAAACGGCTGAGAATAAGGAAAATATCCTTGTTCTCAGCCGTTTTTGACGTATTCACTGAGGGAAAGAAGTGATTTACAGAAAGTTTATCTATACTTTATAAAGATTTAATTTGTATGCAGGCAGGACTATAGG
>CAVALT010000120.1:0-5409 GCA_963589455.1 Clostridiales bacterium | reverse complement strand
GCACTGCCGGACCCGACATTCCTCCCGTAACATTCCTGATTACCGGTCTGCCGCAGCTTAGATTTATTCTCATTGCAAGCACCGTATTGATCAGGGAAATGCCGTCTGCACCGGCCTCCTCACAGGCCTTGGCTATTGAAACTATGTCAGTTACATTAGGCGTAAGCTTCATTATGATCGGCTTATCCGTCACTGCTCTGACCCTTCTTGTCACCTCTGCTGCCAGCACAGGATCCGTACCGAAGCCCATGCCGCCGCCGTGAACATTGGGGCAGCTTATATTAACCTCAAACCAGCCTATCTGCTCCTCGGCATTTAAACGCTCGCAGACATAGGCATACTCATCTGTCGAGAAGCCGCTGACATTTGCCATAACAGGCTTATGAAAGCATTTCCTGAGCTTTGGAAGCTCCTCGGAGATAACCTTGTCAACTCCGGGATTCTGAAGTCCCACAGCATTGAGCATGCCTGATGGACACTCTGCTATACGCGGACTTTCATTGCCGAAGCGTGCCTCCTCTGTAGTTCCTTTAAATGAAAAGGTGCCAAGCATATTAATATCATATAGCTCTGCAAATTCGTAGCCATAGCCGAAGGTACCGCTTGCGGCTATAACAGGATTGTCAAGCACTGTTCCGCAAAGTGAACAGGCAAGACGCGGATTTTTTTCTGTCATATCTATTCCTTATTATTGAATAAAAGTCATATTCCAAACCTTTTATGTATTTGTTCAGCACCTGCCGCATTTCAAAGAGAATTGACTGCTTGCAGTCATATTCTCTTTGAAATGCGGCAGGCGGCCAAGGCTCGAAAAGCCTCTGAGCCTCCACATCGCGCATCGCAAAGCGATGCAGCGATGCATCGATGGTTCTAACCAATTACTTTGATTTTTTAATAACGCCAGTGCCCCAAGCCGCGTTGTTCACGGACTAACGCAGTCAGCTGAGCTCTCAGAATAAAAGCTCCTGTTTTTCAAATACCGGGCCGTCCTTGCATACCCGCCTGGCCCCGTTAACCGTATGCATGGTGCAGCCCATGCAGGCTCCAAAGCCGCAGCCCATACGCTCCTCAAAGCTGAGCTCTCCATCACAGCTTACACTCTGATATACAGACCTGAGCATCTTGACCGGACCGCAGGCATAATAATAGCAGTGCTCCGCATCAGTCATTTTTCTGATAACATCAGCCTCAACAGCAGTTCCGTGTCCATAGCTTACCCCGCTGCATTTTCCGCTGCTGCCGTCCATAGTCATAACAGTCACCCTGGCACCGGCATTTTTTAGCTCCTCCTCCAGTATGATGTCTGCTGCGCTGTTAAACCCAAGCACAGCCTCAACACTTACTCCTTTTCCGACAAGCTCACGGCAAAGGGCAAGCATCGGTGCAGAGCCTATGCCTCCTCCAAGCAGCAGTGCTTTTCCTCTCTTTGCTGCCTTTTCAGCATTAAAGCCGTTTCCGAGCCCTGTAAGCACATCAAGACAGGTTCCTGACGGAAATGCTGTCATCTCAGTGGTGCCCTCGCCTGCTGTCTTATATAATATAGTCACGCTTTCACTGCTGTAATCACTTACTGATATGGGTCTTCTGAGAAAATGACCCGGAAGCGCAATATTGATAAACTGCCCCGGTGCAGTAATTCCTGAGGTATCTCCGCTCAGCACCATACGCCAAACATTGGCAGCTATCTCAGTATTATCCGTTATAGTTAGCTTAACCTGTTTCATTTATTAATATGCCGCCTCCTCAGCAGCCAAGCTCTTTTCTGTCCATATATGCCACCCTGCCGCTGCATGCTGTAAGCAGGCAGCGGCCGTAAAGCTTCCGGCCTTCAAACGGAGTAGCACGTCCCATCGACAGAAATTCCGACGGATCCACCACATATTCCCTGTTAAGATCCCAAATGCAGAAATCATCCTTGCGAAGCGGTATATTAAAGCGTTTTCTAGGTGCATATACCATAAGCTCTATAAGCTTATCCAGGCTTATCACACCTGTCCTTACAAGTCCTGTATAAAGTGCTGCAAAGGCGGTCTCGAGTCCAACCACACCCATGGCGCTTTTTTCAAGTCCTCTTGACTTTTCCTCAGCACTGTGCGGCGCATGATCCGTTATTATCATGTCGATTGTGCTGTCCTTAATGCCTTCTATAAGCGCAAGTCTGTCCTCTTCAGAGCGCAGCGGAGGATTCATCTTGAATCTTCCATTTTCCTCAAGATCAGCCTCCGTCATAAGCAGGTAATGCGGGCAGGTCTCACAGGTAACATCAACACCTCTCGCCTTTGCATCTCTGATAATCTGCACACTCTCCCTGGTTGATACATGACAGACATGATAGGCAGAGCCTGTTTCCTCTGCAAGCCTGACGTCCCTCTCAATCTCACGCCACTCACTCTCTGAGGAAATTCCCTTATGTCCGTGCGTCCGTGCATACTCTCCGTCATGGATATAACCGCCGTGCAGAAGCTCATTAACCTCACAATGTGCAACAATCATTTTTCCGAGTGACTTAGCCTTGAGCATAGCCTCACGCATAACAGCTTCATCCTGAATGCCTCTTCCGTCATCTGAAAATGCGATTGAGAGCGGTGCCAGCGCCTCCATATCTGAAAGCTCCTCTCCGGCCTCATTTACAGTAATCGACGCATACGGATAGACATTAATAACAGCATCTCTGCTGATGATATCCAGCTCCTCTCGTATATGCTCTGCACTGTCAGGAACAGGCTTAAGATTAGGCATAGCGCATACTGCCGTATAGCCTCCCCTTGCGGCTGAAAGGCTTCCTGTTTTCATTGTTTCCTTATATGAAAAACCCGGTTCTCTGAAATGTACATGCACGTCACAGAAACCGGGAAAAATAACATATTCGGATTTATCAAGTATATTAACGATATCAGCATCAGGGATAAGGCTTGAATTGAAAAGAACATCCGCTGCTGCGGATAAATCTGTATCGGAATTATATCTCTGTATATTCTTGAACTCTGACATAGATGATCTCCTCTTGAATATTCTTTGATATTATAATTAATCAGCTGTCTACGGTCAAGATGCATATATATATTATTGCTCTTATATCTTAACACTTGATTCATCAGGCGTGTCTCTCATTCTGAGCTTCCTTACACAGCTTCATGCACATAAAAAGGACGCTGTTACGCGTCCCTTTTAAAGCTGTACTGTAAGCCGGGTTATGTCTTTTAAAACGGTCATCTATCTAGGATATATGTCACCATATACCTCAAGCGTCCTACCCGAAACATGGCGGGCAGCCATAAAGTTTCTTCATGGACTTGCTTCGGATGGGGTTTACAATGCGTCCTCCGTTACCGGAGGGCCGGTAGTCTCTTACACTGCCATTTCACCCTTACCACGAGCCTAAGCTCAGGCGGTATACTTTCTGTTGCACTTTCCTTAGGATTACTCCCACCTGACGTTATCAGGCATCCTGCCCTGTGAAGCCCGGACTTTCCTCTCCCGCATCAGAATGCGGCAGCGACCGTTCATACTGCTCGCCGCATAGTATACCAAAATCACTGCCCAATGTGCAAGAAAAAAATAATAAGGGCCTTAATTGTAAATTGTAATTTTAAATTCCACTTCTTTGTAAGACAGTAGAATTTAGTCTTACAAAGACGGAAATAAGTCTTACAAACCATATCCATAAGCTGAATAATCCTTCCCTTGCATGTCTTTGATCTGCCTCCTATTCTTTAATGACTGCCCGTAGTTTCAAGAAATAGGAGGATTGAATTATGTCAAATATAATTCCCGGCAATAATAAGCACCTCACTCTTAAGGACAGAGAATACATAGCGTACCGTCTGGATGAGGGCGATTCCTTCAAGAACATCGCTAAATTTTTATGCAAGGATCCTACTACCATATCCAAGGAAGTTAAGCTCCATCGTTCGATGAATACATGGAACAAAGGATCATTTAATAATCCGAGTAACTTCTGTACAAAGCGTTTTAAATGCACCAGAATTAATGTCTGCGAAAAACTCTTTGTTTGTGACAGAAAGTGTAAAGGCTGCTTTAAGTGCAATCAGGTTTGTAAAGACTTTGAACGCGAATCCTGTGTACGGCTTGATAAGGCTCCGTTTGTTTGTAATGGCTGTCATAAGCCTAAGAACAAATGCACCATTGCTTCCAAGTATAACTATGATCCTGTATTTGCCCAAAGGAAGTATGAGGAGACACTCTCCTCGTCCAGACAGGGCATCAATAAGACCAAACATGAAATTCATGCGATGGATAAGTTAATTCAGCCTCTTGTAAGTCAGGGGCAGTCGCCTTATCACATTCTCTGTAATCACCCTGAATTAGATATTTCGGTTAAGACCATGTACAACTACATAGACCAGGGAGTGCTGCTTACCAGAAATGTTGACCTCAAGCGTAAGGTTAAATTCAAGCCTCGTAAGTCAGCGATGAAAAAGAAATCAATAAAAAACCGCGAGGTCTTTATTGGCAGGACCTATGTGGATTTTAAAGAGCTTGGGCTTAGTACCGCAGACTTTGCTGAAATGGACACAGTTCTTTCTGCCGTGGGCTCTTCTAAATGTATCCTGACGCTCTGTCTTCCGGATACTAACCTGTTGTTGGCATATCTGTTGGACAGATGCACTGAGGGTGCTGTAAAGGCTGTATTTGACCGTTTGGAAGAGCAGCTTGGTACCTATGATTTCCTGCGTCTCTTCAACGTGATACTTACAGACAGAGGCTCTGAATTTGGTGACCCGGTGTCTCTTGAAACAGGCATAAACGGTATACAGCGTTCAAGCATCTATTACTGTGATCCTATGTGTTCCGGGCAGAAGGGTGCCATTGAAGAAGTGCATACCATGCTTAGAATGATTATTCCTAAGAAGACTGTATTTACAGACCTTACGCAATGGCAGCTCAGGAAAGCGGTGGATAACATAAACTCTACGCCGAGAGAAAAGCTTGACGGTATGACGCCTTATCATGCGGCTTGCCTTAAGTACGACTATCAAATACTCAATAAGCTCAAGCTTAAGCCGATAATTAATAAAGATGAGGTGGAGTTAACACCTCATCTCATAAAACGCTGATAATCCACATCAGCTAAAACTACTACGGGCAGTTTCATAAACCTCACTCTGCCATGGTGGAAGTTACTCTTACAAATCAACTTCCATGATGGTCTCTTTATCATGCCCTAATTTCCTTTATTCCGGGAAATTTATGGTAATTATACCTTCTGTCCTCTGCATTGTCACTCTGAAAATCCTTAATTTCAGGCTGTTTTTGGGGAATGGTGGAATTTACTCTTACAAGTGGAATTTACTTTTTCAATTCACTTTTTATGGTATCTGTTTAGCACCTGCCATATTTCAATGTGAATTGCCTGCTTGCAGGTAAATTCACATTGAAATATGGCAG
>CAVALT010000119.1:1719-5426 GCA_963589455.1 Clostridiales bacterium | reverse complement strand
TGAAGCACAGGAGTCTTAAGCTGATCGGTGCAGCGGCGGCGATTTCCGCACTGTTTTCATTTTCAGCATTGGCAGCAACGGCAATCAGCAGTGTTAATTTTACATATCAGATCAACGGGGAAAATGCGATTAATGACGGCTTCAATGAGCCTGAGGTAGCGATAGACAGCACACAGGGCTTTGAGATAAGCGACTTTTCAGTTACTAACAGCGACCTTAGTCTCATTACAGGCAAGACTGCACTGACCTATACGCTTACCTTAAGTGCTGAGAGCGGCTATTATTTTCCAAATGCAAACAGCATAACGGTTACCGGTGCAAATACAACCGAGATAACCAAGAAGACAACCAGCTCAAGCGACAATACCATACTTACGGTCAAGTTTAAGGCGTATCCGTACTACAGGCTTGCAGCACCGTCCTTCGCAACTGATTTTTCAGCCATTAAGGGCGATAAGTCCAAAACAGTGACTGAGGGACGCAGCGGAACTCTTAATATCAATAAGAACGGAGCCTCAAAGATAGAGTATGTTATAAGCTATGTTGACCAGGACGGTGAATACAAGACCAAGAACGGAACCGTAACAGGCACGTCCATATCCGTCAGCACATATAATAAGCAGTATACGGGCTCGAGCAGCAGCAAGCAGTCCTGCTATATAAGAGGCATTGCCATAAGAGCAGCCGGCAACGGAAGCTCCAATCCATATACTGTTCCAAGCAAATGGGTATATATCTCCGGTGGAGAGACGGTTGATACCGAGGAATATTTTACAGAATATGCGACCTGGGATGACTTCGCTGTAAGCTCCGGAGGATCTTCTTCAGCATCATCAGCGTCATCCGGCAGCGGTACTGCAGGCAGCAATGTAAATATATTCGGCTGGCAGGGCTCAGGCAATACCTGGTATTACTACAACAACGGCACTAAGGTTACAGGCTGGGTATATGACGGAAGCAACTGGTATTACTGCAGCAGCTCTGACGGTGCAATGACTGCAGGCTGGATACAGGATTCAACCGGAAACTGGTTTTATCTCAATACCGTGCATGACGGCACCTACGGCTGTCTGAAATCCGGCTGGATCAATGACGGCGGCAGATGGTATTACCTGAATCAGACACATGACGGCAGCTACGGAGCAATGAAGACCGGCTGGGCAACAATTAACGGCCGACAGTTTTACTTTAATACCAATGCAGGCGGACCTAAGGGCAGCATGGTAACCGGCAGACAGTACATCGACGGCAGATATTATACCTTTGGATCTGATGGAGCACTGGTTGGGTGATATTTATTATCGCCGCAGTGTCGAAGAGACGCGAGTTGAAGAAGCTGACGATTTATGAATGCTTTTGAAGATTGCCGGAGCACGCAGTGCGGATAAATCTGGTATCAGTCAGTGTAAAAATATTTTGACACTGACATCATTATATAAGGAAATGTGAATCAAAGTGTTTTCTACGCCGGATTTATGCTGTAAAACAGCATTTTTTCCTGTAAATTTGTGCGAGTCAATGATATTGTGCTAAACCGTTATCAGTATTTCAAGCTAAAACGGCCTTCTGCCTGTTAACCAGGGCGGAAGGCCGTTTTGCGTCGGAAGCATTTACAGGAGCATCGATATGCTGACGAACTGGAGGATTGATCCAAGCAGCACCCATACGTGCCAGATGCAGTGCATGACTGCATTTTTTTTGCCTATGGCATAGAAGATGATTCCGATGGTGTAGCATATGCCGCCCGCGGCAAGCCAGATTATGCAGGAGAGCGGCAGGAGTCTCAGAAGTATCCGCATTGCAAAGACTACCATCCAGCCCATGACAACATAGCTTATCTGACTGAATATTTTGACAAAGCGGGAGCTCATATCTCTGAGATTAAGGAAAATGCCGACAGCTGCGGCAATCCATTCGACTGCCATGATGATGCGCCCAATCGGATAATCCCACAGACAGATGGCACAGAACGGAGTATAGCAGCCCGCAATGAGCAGGAATATGGTCGAATGATCCAGTACCCGGAACAGCTGCTTCATGCGTCCGGCCCTTAGCTGATGATAGATGCTGCTCATGGTGTAGAGCAGTATCATTGATACGGAATAGATTATGACCGAGAACAGCTTTGCCGGGGTATAGTCGAGTGATACAGCCTTAAAGGCCCATCCGCTGAAAAATATACTTAGTGCAATGCCTGCAAAATGCGAATATGCATTAAATCTTTCGGTGTACATTATGGACCTGGTATAGGTCTGTCTTGCAAGCTCCGGCAGCTTTATAAATTTAAGAACGAGCCGTCCGGCAAGCTCATCATATTCATTTCCGGTATTATAATTCGCGTACATTTCTTATGCCTTTCTGAAAATACTGTATTGCTGCAGTAAAATGCTTTTAAGTCTAACATCATGATATCTAAGGAAATGCTAAATTAACCAGTATTTCATAAATAGCCTCCGGCTAAAAACACGGATTTACAAGGAAATTTGCAGCGTCGCAGCGTGAATCCGGTGTTGAGAAACACTTTAATCAGCGTTTCCTTAATTATCTTTCGAACTCTTATGAATATATATTATAGAGTTTATTGTACACTCGTCAAGAGTTTATGAAAAACTTATCAAAAGATTTATATAATAGTTTTTGACAATTACGATAAACCTCAGGTATACTTGAGGACAACGTAAGTGATTCACAATTTTTAGCTGTTTAGCAGCTTCATCGAGGATTTGCGGAGCAAATTTGAGATGGGTGCTTAATAGTTACAACATTATAAGGAAACAATAATATGAACGTGAAAGGCAATCGGCATGCTTCACAAGATATTGTTGTCATTCACAGAAAGATGGGAAATAAAAATGTATAACAGGGGATTTAAGCTGCCAAGATACAGGGAGATACCGGATGTAGGCTTGCTGCTTGATCAGGCTGCAAGACTGGTAAATGGCTATCTTGAGCCGTTCGAGGATATAAGGCTCACCAATTCAATGATAAGCAATTATGTAAAGCACAATATTATAGCCAGGCCAATAAAGAAGCTGTATTATCGTGAGCAGCTTGCATCTCTCATATTTATAGCAATTGCAAAGACGGTGCTGTCATTAGAGGATACAGCGGTATTTCTGTCACTGCAGCACAAAAGCTATACGCCGGAGGCGGCCTACAATCTCTTCTGCGACGGCTTTGAGGCAGTTCTAAGAGATGGACATACAACTACGGCATTTACAGCATTGGAGTACGGTTCAGATGATAGAGGCCCGGAGCCACATGAGGAATCCGTAAGCGGGGCAGGCAAGCCGACACAGCATGATATAAACACAAGCTGGTCGGGCGAGTTAGCACAGTATGATGATGCATCTGCAAGCGGGGCGGACGAGTCGGTACAGCATAACAGTGCAGCTGCAGCAGCAAATGCACAGCATGTAACAGCGGCCGTATACGGAAGCAAAACTGCAGCTTCAGATATGAATAAAGCAGACCTTGACCGCAACAGTGACAGCCTGCTGCTCGCAGGCTTACTTAAGGCAGCAGCTGATTGCATAAGGCTTAAAGAGCTGCTCGCTGCATATAAGGACTGACGCATATGCTGATTTCGGAATCCAGCTTGAATATAGGCTTCAGCAGTCAGTAGGCAGGTTCAAACATGACAGAAGTATAGGAGAGGAATAATGCCGCAGCAGATATATTTAGTATATCTGCTGACAGGATAAGAC
>CAVALT010000119.1:0-1709 GCA_963589455.1 Clostridiales bacterium | reverse complement strand
GTAATAGGACTTGAAAAAGGAATGATCAGATATCTGGCAAAGAATCCTTCAGTTAAAGCAGCTACAGATATATTTGGTGTATCTGCCGACAGGATAAGACAGATAGCCGCAGACAATAAAATAAAACTGACAGAGTAAGCTTTAGGCTTACGATCTGATAAAGATGAAAGCCAGGAACTTACTTAACGTAAGTACCTGGCTTTCGTGTGTATTTGCCCTTTTAGAGGCCGAGTGGTATCCTGTATTCAGGCAGTCGACAGCCATTGCAACAAGGAGACTTTGATGTACATTAACGGATTAGATGATATTGACAACAGTCTGCTCACACTGCTCAAGGAAAATGCAAGATATTCGTATTCAGAGCTTGCAGATAGGGTGGGCCTGTCAAGAATTGCAGTCAGAAACAGAATACAGGCAATGGAAAAGGCCAGGCTTATAAGAGGATATGAGGTGAAGATAGCGCCTGGCGGAATAGATAATTCACTGGAGTTTATTATAAGCGTCAGTCCTAAGCCGGAATATTATGATTGTGCAGTTGATGTATTAACTAACTGTGATATGATATACAGGGTTTGTGTAGCAACAGGTGACTGCAGGATTTATGCCTTTGGTACCGCTCTCAATGTGACCGCGCTTGATGAATTATATCACAGGCTGAAATCAATATTTTCAGAAGTTTCGTATTTCAACCTCGACATCATAGCCTCTACATACAAGGATGTTGACGGAGGAATTACATATGAGGGAAATGTCAAAGAATGTACTGAGGATGCCTGAGGAGCTTATAATCGATATGAATGCACATCTGCCGGAAGACCTTACTATAAAGGATATACAGCAAAAGTGCAGAGGCAGAAAATTCAGGGTGCTGTTCAGATGCAGTGATGCCTTGATGAATACGGAGATAGGGGATATGCTTGATCTGTCTGTTCGTGCATCTAATGCACTGAAGAGAGCCGGTTTTCTGACAATCGGCGATCTGCTGACTAAGACAGAGTCATTTGATGAGATAGCAAGAATCAGAAATTGCGGAGCAACAAGCATCTCCGAGATAATGGGCAGACTCTTTTTCTATCAGTATTCGCTTATCCCAGTGGATCAGAGAACTGCGTATATGCAGTCAATAATGCAGCTAAACGGAATACAATCAGACTTACAGATTAAGTGATTAACGTACCTACATCTATCGGGATATAGGTATGTATGTATAACAGCATATACTTTAAAGGAGCCAACAGGAGGGTGAATAGATCCTCTCTGTTGGCTCATCTGCTATTTTTATTTTCATATCTATTGCATTCCGCTGCTTAATAGCTGTCCAGAAAATGATGTGTCTCACCATGCTGCTTGTAGGCGATGATTGTGGAAAGGTTGACATTTTCCACACTGCGGAAGATGTTCTTTTCGACAAAGGGGTTGGTCTGCTTCATCTTCGCAATAAGCTGCTTTATCTCCATGCGCTTTGAGGCAGAGGTACCGTCGGGTCGGCAGGAGGAGCAGGTGTCAGTAAATCTGCATGCACATTGTATGAAATGCAGTCCGTTGTAGTCGCGCCAGTGCATGATGTCATCCTCACGTATGAGATACATGGGACGTATCAGCTCCATTCCATCAAAGTTGGTGCTGTGGAGCTTAGGCATCATTGTCTGAACCTGTCCGCCGTAGAGCATGCCCATAAGTATGGTTTCGATTACATCATCGAAATGATG
>CAVALT010000118.1:0-5442 GCA_963589455.1 Clostridiales bacterium | reverse complement strand
GCATGGATCTTATCATCAACAAGGTGATGAAGCTTAAGATAATGCATGTGTCCTACAGATACAGGCGAATCAAAATATTCTCCTGAACGTCCGTCTCTTAAGCGAACCTTACCGTCGCGGCTGATCGGAACGCCCTTCCAGAGCTCTCTGTGCTCAAGGTGTGAGCCAAGATACTCCATTACATCAGGCTTTAAGACATCCTTATACTTTGCCTCAAAGTCCTCCCAGGAGCCATTTACATAATCATTGGCCATCTCAAGGCAGTCCTGGATGTCTCCCTCGTTTGCACCCTCGAATATCGGTGTTGCAATGTTGAAGCCGAGGGCTCTTGCTGCAAGGCTTAAGTGGAACTCAAGAACCTGTCCGATATTCATACGTGAAGGAACACCGAGCGGGTTAAGCACGATATCAAGCGGACGTCCGTTCGGAAGATAAGGCATATCCTCAACAGGAAGAACTCTTGATACAACTCCCTTGTTTCCGTGACGGCCGGCCATCTTGTCACCGACACCGATCTTACGCTTCTGCGCGATATATATTCTTATTGATTTATTAACTCCCGGTGAAAGCTCATCGGAATTTTCTCTTGTAAATACCTTGGCATCTACTATAACGCCGTATGCACCATGTGGAACCTTAAGCGAGGTATCACGAACCTCCTTGGCCTTCTCTCCGAATATTGCACGAAGAAGTCTCTCCTCCGGAGTGAGCTCAGTTTCTCCCTTAGGAGTAACCTTTCCTACAAGAATGTCGCCGGCGCGAACCTCTGCACCTATACGGATTATGCCGTTGTCGTTAAGATTCTTAAGAGCATCATCGCCTACGCCCGGCACATCCTTGGTAATCTCCTCAGGTCCGAGCTTGGTGTCTCTTGCCTCACACTCATACTCCTCAATATGAACAGAGGTATATACATCATCCTGTACAAGTCTCTCTGAAAGAAGTACGGCATCCTCATAGTTGTAGCCCTCCCAGGTCATGAAGCCTATGAGCGGGTTCTTTCCGAGTGCAATCTCTCCGTTTGAGGTAGACGGTCCGTCTGCAATAATCTCGCCAGCCTTAACCTCGTCGCCGACATTTACTATAGGTCTCTGGTTGTAGCAGTTTGACTGGTTGGAGCGCATGAACTTTGTAAGCTTGTATACGTCCTTGTCTCCCTTCGGAGGCTTAACCTCAATGCGGTTGGCTGCAACATGCGTTACAACACCGTCATGAAGCGCTACTACGCAGACTCCCGAATCCTTTGCAACCTTGTCATCGATACCGGTTCCGATTACGGATGCCTCTGTCTTAAGAAGCGGAACGGCCTGACGCTGCATGTTTGAACCCATAAGTGCACGGGTCGGGTCATCGTTCTCAAGGAACGGAATCATGGATGTAGCAACTGAAAGAAGCATCTTCGGAGATACATCCATAAGGTCTACGGAATTGCGGTTAAAGCTGGTGGTCTCCTCTCTGTAGCGTCCGGAAACATTTTTATTGATAAAATGTCCTTCCTCATCGAGCGGCTCATTAGCCTGCGCAACTCTGTAGTTATCCTCTTCGTCAGCTGTAAGATAAACTATATTCTCGGTAACTACCGGATTTGCCGGATCAGTCTTGTCTACTACGCGGTACGGAGCCTCAATGAAGCCATACTCGTTAATCCTTGCATATGATGCAAGAGAGTTGATAAGTCCGATGTTAGGACCCTCAGGAGTCTCAATCGGGCACATGCGTCCGTAATGAGTGTAATGTACATCTCGAACCTCGAAGCCTGCACGGTCTCTTGAAAGTCCGCCCGGTCCAAGAGCTGAAAGACGACGCTTATGCGTAAGCTCTGACAGCGGGTTGTTCTGGTCCATAAACTGTGAAAGCTGTGATGAACCGAAGAATTCCTTAACAGCTGCAGTTACCGGCTTGATATTAACCAGTGAAGTAGGAGTGATGTCGTCAATATCCTGTGTGGACATACGTTCCCTGACAACACGCTCCATACGTGAAAGACCTATACGGTACTGATTCTGAAGAAGCTCGCCAACAGCACGGATACGACGATTTCCGAGGTGGTCGATATCGTCAGCGCTGCCGATGCCCTCTTCTATATGCATATTGTAGTTGATGGATACAAGAATATCCTCTCTGGTTATGTGCTTCGGTATAAGATCAGAGATATTCTTCTTTACTGCGGCCTTGATTTCCTCATCGGATGCACCCTCAAGCTCGCTTAAGAGCTCTCTGAGCACAGGATAATATACAAGCTCATGTACATCCGCTTCTGCAGGATCAAAGTTAACGAAGGCAGCAAGATCTACCATGCGGTTAGACAGAACTCTTACGATTCTTCCTTCTGCATTCTCAGCATCCACCTTGCCTCTGACATTAACATATATGCATCCTGTATTCTGAATACGGTCGCAGGTCTCTCTGTCAAGAGTTGTGCCCTCAGCAGCGATAATCTCTCCTGTCTCCTTGTCAACGACATCCTCAGCCAGAATCTTGCCCTCGATGCGGTTCTTAAGAAGGAGCTTCTTGTTGAACTTATAGCGTCCAACCTTTGCAAGGTCATATCTTCTTGCATCAAAGAACATAGAATGAAGGAGTGACTCAGCTGAATCAACAGACAGCGGCTCGCCCGGTCTTATCTTTTTGTACAGCTCAAGAAGGCCGTCCTGATAGCTCTCTGAGGCGTCCTTTGCCATGGTATCGAGAAGCTTCGGTTCTTCGCCGAACAGTTCGATAATCTCTCTGTTTGTTCCGATTCCGAGTGCTCTGATAAGTACAGTAACAGGAACCTTACGTGTACGGTCAACACGAGCCCAGAATACGTTGTTGGAATCTGTCTCGTACTCGAGCCATGCGCCTCTGTTAGGAATAACAGTGCACGAGAACAGCTCCTTACCTACCTTATCATGATTGATATCATAATAGATTCCCGGGCTTCGTACCAGCTGTGAAACGATAACTCGCTCCGCACCGTTGATGACGAACGATCCGGTATCGGTCATCAGCGGAAGGTCTCCCATGAAAATGTCATGCTCGCTGATCTCGTCCTTATCATTGTTGATAAGACGTACCTTTACCTTGAGCGGTGCCGCATAGGTTGCATCTCTCTCCTTGCACTCTTCAATGGTATACTTTACTTCATCTCTGCATAAAGCAAAGTCCATGAATTCCAGGCTGAGATGACCGGCATAGTCAGTGATCGGTGAAATGTCATCGAACGCCTCCTTGAGTCCGTCAGTAAGGAACCAGTTGTAAGAATTCTTCTGAATCTCGATCAGGTTCGGCATCTCGAGAACTTCCTTTGCTTCGGAGAAGCTCATTCTCAAGCCCTTGCCGGCTTTGACCACGTGCATCCTGCTTTTATCCATAGATATTCTCCACCTCTTAATTAATTATACAACTACGTTCTGCAAGCTATTGCAAATGTTATGCAATAGTAGTAAAATACTAAAGCATTAAGGCACACGATGCCATAATAATGCAAATTTTAGGTTAACACATCTGCTGTCAATCGTCAAGTATTTACTTGAGATTTTTTTCTGAAGATGGTAATATGTGACTTTAGGGTTAGTCTTAAGCCTGACGCATTTTCATGTAAATGCGCGGCACGCGCTCACTGCCTGCTGCCGTCCTGTGCTTGCTGTCTATCTCAACTATATATTTAAGGAGTTTCATATATGAATACTTTTATCACAGTACTCATCATTGTGCTTATCATTGCAGTGATCGCACTGTTCTTCCTCTACCGCGCAGGAATGAAGATGCAGACCGAGCAGGCTCAGAATCAGGTCATGCTTGATAAATATGCACAGGTTGCCTCGCTGCTCGTCATCGACAAAAAGAAGATGCCCTTTAAGGAGGCTCCGTTCCCTAAGGAGGTCTTCGAGAGTGCTCCGCGAAGAGCAAAGCTCATGAAGGTCTACGTTGTAAGAGCCAAGGTTGGTCCTAAGGTATATAATCTCATGTGCGACAGAGATACCTTTGAGGATGTTCCTGTTAAGGCAACCATCAAGGCCAGAGTAAGCGGCATGTACCTTATGGAGGTTCTTCAGGGTGCTGTCCCAAGTGAGCGCAATATCAAAAAGCGCAAAAAGGCTAAGGAAAAGGCCGAGAAGCAGGCTGCAAAGAATAAATAAATTTCTTAACCCGCAGAAGCATATGTCTGAAATTGTTAAAGCCGCCCAGTCGGGCGGCCTTTTTTATGCATTGCAAATCCGTTGTTTACAGTGTGCGAAGCAGCTAATCCATTTGTAAATCTATGCAATCCGTCGGAGGTAATTAAGAAAACGATGATAAAGGAAATGATGATTAAATCAGCATTTCTTTAACTCTCCTGCAGTCTTAGTGAACACTTCTCTCCATGGCGTTATCTATCAGCATCTTCACAAGCTGTTTCTTCGATATGCCTCTGTTCTCCCAGAGCATCGGATACATTGATATAGCGGTGAAGCCTGGCATGGTATTAATCTCGTTGAATACGATCTCATTGTCCTCCTTCACAAAGAAATCAACTCTTGCAAGTCCATATCCGTCTAAGGCATTAAATATGTCTCTTGCCGTATCTCTGATGCCCTCTGTGACATTTTCCGGAAAATCAGGGTCTATGACCGTTTTGGAATCCGGATTATTATATTTAGCATCAAAGTCATAAAAATCAGCAGCTGCAAGTATCTCTCCGATACCGCTGGCCTGAACCTTTTTCATTCCGCCGCCAAAAACCGCGCATTCAACCTCACGGCCCTTGATAAACTCTTCTATAAGAATCTTGCTGTCTATCTCGGCTGCCTTATACAAGGCTGTCTTAAGCTCTTCTGCGTTATGAGCCTTTGAAACCCCGCAGGATGAACCAGCCTGACTCGGTTTAATAAACATCGGATATTCAAGTGCAGCCTCAGCACGCTTTACCACCGCCTCAACATCCTTAAGCTCATAGCTTCTTACTCCTACGAATTTTGCCTGACGCACGCCAATCGTATCAACTATGATCTTTGTATAGAACTTATCCATACCGGCTGCCGAAGCAATTATGCCGCAGCCTACATAAGGCAGCTGCATAAGCTCGAATAAGCCCTGTACAGTGCCATCCTCTCCATATTTGCCGTGAAGAACGGGAAATGCGCAGTCAAGCTTCAGCTCTCTTGTTCCGTTTTCATCCGTAAGCAGTACATGCTTTTTAACAGCATCCGGGCTTATCTCAGCGCTAACAGAGGAGCTTCTCCAGCTGCCATCCCTGATCGCTTCAACATCATCGGCAAGCAGCCACCTTCCCTCCTTCGTAATACCTATAAGCACCGGGTTCCATTCTTCAGTGTCAATATTTTCAATTACATTGCATACAGATATGCAGGATATATCATGCTCAGAGGACTGTCCTCCAAATAAAACAGCTATATTTTTCTTACTCATAAATGCTTCCTTGAATGCTGCAGTTTATCAGGCAGCTCCTGATTTAATCAG
>CAVALT010000117.1:0-5450 GCA_963589455.1 Clostridiales bacterium | reverse complement strand
GTCGCATCCTTGCCATCGCCTGAGCTGCTTTCTTCAGTCAGCACGCCTGTATGAAAAATACCCTGTTCGATTACAATTCCGGTAGCTGGATCACTCCGGACTCCCTTGCCGTTAAACTTTCCGCGGCTGAATTCGCCCTCATAGATCTTGCTTCCTGTCACATCATCATAGAGGATGCCGTTGCCGTCATACAGATCATTGACAAAGCTTCCTTCATACAGCTTATGGCCGCTTACCGCATCATACAGCGCTCCCTTGCCATGATGAAGGCCCTTCAGGAACTCGCCTTCGTAGACAAGCTTTCCGGTAGAAGCATCATATGCTTTGCCTTCTCCGTCCTGCAGATCCTGCTGGAAACCACCTTCATACAGCAGCTTGCCATCGTCTCCGTAGAGCCGGCCGTCACCGTCCTTTTTTCCTCCGATAAAGCCGCCCTGATATATCAGCTTCTTTGTTTCCGGATTGTACAGCTTACCGCTGCCTTCGTACTGATCGCGTACTAATTCACCATCATAGAGCAGATTGCCGTTAGGTGCATACACGATGCCCTTGCCTTCCTCCTGGCCCTTGGCAAAGCTGCCCTCATACTGCAGCTGCCCGTCCTCATTGTAGAGCCGGCCGTCACCGTCATACTCTCCCTTGGAGAAGCTGCCGTCATACAGGAGCTTTCCGTTATCATTATAAAGCTGACCCTGTCCGTCATATTCACCATTAGCGAAGCTGCCTGTATAAAGCATAATTCCGCCTGTGCCGTACAGCGTTCCGCTGCCGTCAAATATTCCGTCCTTAACTTCGCCCTTATAGATCAGACTGCCCTTATCATCATATATTTCAGTATATCCGCTGCCGAAGCTGCCGTCCTTATACTCTCCGTTAGCAACAACAGATCCATCCTGATAGGATTTTCCGTCGCCCTCCTTCTGACCGTTTGAAAATGCACCGTCATATACAACAGTTCCGTCTGCATCATAAATTTTTCCGCTGCCGTCATACTCACCGGCAGTGAAATTACCCTGATAGACCTTTTTTCCGTTTTTGTCATAGAGCGTTCCGACTCCGTCGTATTCGCCCTTGGCGAACTGTCCCTTGTATTCTATCTCGCCGTTATCATAAAACTGCGTACCCTGGCCGTCATAGCCGCCGTTTGCAAACTGTCCGGTATACAGAAGCACACCGTCTGAGCCATACTCCTCGCCCTGTCCGTCATATGCATTCATATTGAAGTTGCCGCGGTAGACGAGCGTTCCGTCATCGTTATAGAGCTCTCCGTAACCCGAATACTGCTCCATCAGAAACTCTCCTTCATAGCGGAGAGTTCCGTTATAATTATAAAGCTTGCCGTACCCGTTGATCCTGCCGGATTCCAGCTTGCCTTCAAAGAGCAGATCTCCGCTGGTACGGTCCGTAAGCCTTACCTTGCCGGTATAGTCCTTGATGACTGCGGAATCTATAGGCATGGTATACGTAAAAAAGCGTGCCCGAACCGGAGGAACCACATAATTTAGTACAAGTGCCGGAAGTACGATAACAGCTAAAAGCAGCAGATAAATCAGGGGCTTGGCTACATAATGCCTGCCCGTATCAACATACCTGGATATATCCTCCGGCGGCTTTGCAAGGCTGCGTACACTCTCAGTGACATCATTGGAGGCCTGTCTTGCAATTGATTCCCCCGTCAGTGCCGCTCTTACACGGCGATAGGCTGACGCCACAGGCATCAAAATGGAACGGATTACTCTTGTTACCGAGTTGCTTGCAGTAGCAGAAAAACCGGACATATCATGAAACTTACTCATTCTGTCCCTCCGTTTCCGCAGCAGTACCGCTGATGATTCTCATATCACCAACTGAGACATAGATATCCTGCTGCTTTTCAGGTGCAGCAAAATCTCTTACTGAAAACGCCAGATATCCCAGTGCGCTTATGATAACAACAATAAAAAACAGCTTTCTCAGAAATTCGGCAAATGCCTTGATCTTTTCCCATATAACATATGGCAGGCTCTTTGCTTCAAGCTTTGTTTCGTCTGCTTCGCTGTATTTTTTCTGGATAGGAAGCCATGCCTCATAGATTGCCATCCTGTCCGGGAACTCATGTTGTACAATGCGGTCCAGCAGACTTTTAAGCTCGGGAATCTTCCTGTCTCTCATCTCTGCTGCAAACAGCCTGCGGATCACTGCACGCAGATGATGAAGCTCCTTTTCCGGGGTGGTTTCATCAAACCCAGCCAGATTCTCCAGTTCATAGGTGAAGCAGCAGTCCAGACTCTTGGTGAATCTGACATGCTCAGGATCCAGGGCCGGAACTGCAAAGAATACCGGTATATCAGATAGAATCAGACGTTCTAGCAGCTTGCCGCACATCATCATCCGTTCCTTCAGATCCGGATGCTCATCCTCAAGCAGCCTTTCCATCGGAACAGCGTCTGCATAGCCGCAGTCTACAACGACCTGCAGGCTGTCCTGCTCACTTGCATACTGTACAAGCTCATGAAAACGCCCCTCACGGAATATATCGGACAGCCAGCTGACCAGCTCCGGTGTTGTTTCCTCACGCTGAACCATCACGATACGATATATATGTCCGTCATCGCCGGCAACAGTTCTGCAGACATACTGCGTAAGCCCTGTCTCTGAAGGCAGGGTCTGCAGTACAAAATAGTTCTGATTTAGAACACGGATGACCAATTTCTTTCGTTACTCCCTTACAATCACAAAAACTGAGCAGCGTATTTTCGGATTTTCCTGACAGAAGGCACGTATCTCGTAGATTCCCTCAGTATCCGGAGCGGTATACATGCCGTCCCGGGTGATGGTTCCGCCCTCAGGCGTGCAAACCTCCCACAGTATCGTTGCACCGCTTAAGTTTTCGGTTTCCGTCCTGAAATAGCGGCTCTGCATGCATCTGAGCTCCGGCTTATCCGGAATAATGCAGATATGCTGTTCATTGGAACCCTCCCTGTCCTCAGGAAGCTTTTCCGCTGCCCAGCGTACCGTCACGCTTTCAGCTGAGGTGGATTCAAGCAGCCGTACACCGATTACGAAGCTTCCGCGTTCACAATTGGCCTTGGCGGCCAGCTCGGCACGCACCTTAATATCCTCAAAGATTTCAGCGGACCCGAAATACTGTGCTTCATTTTCCTCAATGCTCAGATCTATCCTGAGCCTTCCGAGTCCCAGTCCATGTATTATTTCCTCAGAAAAATACCTCTCTCCCTCGCGGCCGCCGATTCCGATAGGAATAGTCACAACTCCGGAGGCCGATTTCGGAATATTTTCGTGGGTATCAATCTGCTTTTCTTCTGATTTTTTTCTAAGCTCTTCAGCCTTCAGGGCATCCACATCCCGGATCAGCTGCTCAGTCAATCCCATATTGATAAAGGAATTGTATGTGCGCTGACCGAAGGGAAGCTGCTCTATATGGTCGATTCTAAGCCCCTCTCCCGAAGACCTGAAGTACAGTCTTGCAAGGTATATTCCGCCTGTTCCTGCATTTCTCAGCGCCCTGGTCATGGCATTTGCATACCAGGAATCCACCATCTGGCGGTATACGTCTCTGCTGCTGATTATAACTCTGGCAGACATATCGTCGGCAGGATAATACTCCCGTCCGGCAATCCGCACCCTGAGCTGTCTTCTTTTTATGGTAATGCTGCCGTATCCGTCATCAATTGCATATGCATTCAGCGTATACCTGCTCTCAACAGCATCACACGCCAGGCTGAAGGAGCCGCTCCAGTTATCCTGCAGACGCTCCTTTCCTTCGACGCTGAAGGCTGACAGTGAAGCATTTACCTCTACCGATACATCCGGCAGCGGATGCTTTGCCTCTATACGCATAATAAGCTCAAACTTTTCTCCGGAACGTACAAATGCCGGGATTTTACAGCTGACAGTCAGATCACTGTTTTCAAACAGCACAGCAGTCTGCCATGACAGGCTCTCAAGTGTGTCCCTGTCATCTGCCAGAGCAGCCGGTGTCAGATACAGACGTCCTCCCTCACGGAATTTCTCGAAGGCTTCACTGTCGTCCTGTCCGTTTTCCGCCGCTCCCTTTGCAGGACATATGCCTTCCTCGCTGTATGCAAGACAAAGATAAGCGTAAGCGGTATCCTCCGATGCAGCCAGCTCTTCATATCCCTCGATCTGATCCAGCATCAGCACGCGCGGCTCCGCAAGCACGATCTCACGTCCGGCAGCATCCAGTGCCACACCTGCCTCCACAGAAACAGTCCGTTCGTCGAGACTTACGACCTGCAGACCTGCAGCCACGCCTGAGCCGTGAAGAAAACGGTTGATCAGACGGCGTTTATCATTGAGATATTTCTGCTCAGCGGTCATATCCTGATAGGTCATCAGCTTGCCGTAATAATATTGATTGCGTTCAAATGGAAAAATCTGCAGGTTCTTCATATAGTTCCCCCATCTGCATCCTTGTTCTCAAGCCGGCTGTTGATTCCCAGCCGCAGGTCTGTGCTGTCCTGTGCAGTACGTTTTATTGGAAGGATGCGTGCTGTTATCCCGGCCGGCTTCATCTGTCCGATTACACGGACCAGCGCACGATATTCCTTCGGGTCATCAATAAATTCCTCCGGTACCAGTACCCTGAACGTATACGGATTGTCCATATCCTCACAGATCTCCGGTTCCGATCCGAGATATATGCTCAGGTACTCTCTGAGTCCTGAAGCAGTACCCCGTTTTCTGGCGAGCTCCGGTGCCTTTGATACCAGCTCCTTAAGACGTTCATCCGTCCACAGATAGAGGTCCTTCAGATCATACCAGGCCGCCAGCTCTTCCAGGAGTTGCCGGTTTACGGCTGCGGGATGGATCAATCCGGCACTTCCGCGGATTTCCCTGTCCCGGTCATCATATATGCTCTGGAAAATGCTTAAAAAACGCTCTGTGAAATCCGCGGTCTCCCTGTCTCTGCTGTATACGCCCGGAAGGAATTTCATCCAGGTATCCTTTGGGAAATACAGGCACATATCTCCGAGAGAGTTATCGGTTTCCTGCCGGATCAGCTCTATGCATACAAGCATATACCGTCCCTCTGCCTCATGCAGCAGCAGATCGTTTTTTCCGGAAGCACGCTTTTTAAGCCATGGCTCCAGGAGCCTCTTTTTCTCACTGGAGGAGATATCTCTGCTGCGGATGAGATCTGATACCGGCATCCTCTGATCATTTATGAGCAGCTCCTCTGATTCAAAGCTGTAGAAGCTGATCCTGAGCCCTGCACCGGAGCCCTGCCCGCAGTCTACGGTAAAGCGATGCCAGACGGTACCGCTCTCAAGACTGTCAAATACACGTGAGAAAAATACACCCATGCCCGGACCCTTGCCGGCAAGACGCAGTCTGCCGTCCCGGTATTCCAGTCCATCGAGAAAGCCCCGTTCATAATCCAGTTTTTTGTTGATCACAAAATAATTTTTCAAAACATCAATCTCCGT
>CAVALT010000116.1:0-5517 GCA_963589455.1 Clostridiales bacterium | reverse complement strand
AGTTTCAGATGCTCCTGAAGAGCAGGCTGTAAGGCCGAGCATTGAGGCCGTAAGTCCAAGTGCCAGAATCTTTCTGTAAAGTTTCATAATGCTTTTCTCCTTGTGTTTATCCTTTAAAGGATTTATTAATGTCACGATTCAGATCAATGCATGCGTCCATCTGCAGTGCAACGCTTTAATCTGTAAAAGTATCTGTATAATATCGCACAAAATGCATAAAGTCAATAGATATTCTTCAGTTCTTTAACACTTTAAAGTATTTATATCTTCAGCTGTCGACTGACACTGCATAAAAAGTCAAAACATGTCAGTTTACACTGTAAATACCCGATGCGTCAGATGCTGAACAAATACAAAAAGCTGTTCACCGGTACTTTTGCTTTGCCGGGTAACAGCTTTTTTTTGGGATAAATGTAATACTGATTACAATCGCAGGAAATAATGCTTATCTGTAGAGCAGCTGACCGTCATGTACAGTGGATGCATCCAGAACTATATGGTCGTATACCTGAAGGCCGTAGGAGGAATTCTTTTTAACTATGCTGTAGCCGTTGGCCGTCTCAAGGATCTCCACCTTTTTGAATACGGTATATCCTTTGTTTACATTATAAGCACCCTTTAAGCCCTGCTTGGCGTTTATCTGATACAGGCCTGTCGGTACGTCAGCGTTAGCCGCAGACGGCTTATCCGTTTCTGTATCCGTCTCCTTTTCCAGACTTTGTGAAGCATCTTCAGACTTAGTTCCGGAAGCTGTGCCTTCCGGCTGAGCTTCCTCGGATGAAGCAGAACCCGGGACCGTACCTTCAGCTTCATTGCCCTGCTCTGTTTTTTCTGCATTATCCGCTATAGACTCATCATCTGACGCAGGCTTTGCCTTATTGTCTGAATTATCAGCGCTTTCCTGAACTGCTTCCTTACTATCTTCAGTCTCAGGGCTACCTGCAATGTCCGCACCGTCTATGGTTTCTTCGACTGTATCGTCGGCTGCACTTTCAGTCTCGGTTATTGACTCAGTTATCTGCTGTGCTCTTGTATCTGCCTCAGCCATAGCTGCCGCATTAACAGTATATCCGGCATTTGGAAGTATATAATCTCCTGGTTTGAGAGGACAGTCCTTATCATCGCAGTCTATATAAGCATACTCATCATCAAGATTGAATATTTCAGGCATAACAAACTGTGCCGATGTTCCCTCTGCACCTACAACAGCCTTATAAAAGCCCTTATTGCCATTGTCATCAGTAACAAGATAGCTTGCCGGAATTACATAGAAATCCTTGCTTGTAACAGCCTTGTCCGGAATCTTAAGTCCGGATACATCATTGGTAACTATCTCAAAATTAACAAATCTGTCTGAAGTAAACTGTATTACATAGCTGTCAAGTGCTATAACGCCAAAGCGTCTTCCGTCAGTACCTGTTATAAAATTAAGCCTGGATTTGACTGTAAATCCCTTATCCGAAAAGCTCAGCTTAACCGTGTCCCCGTCCGAAAATTCATTTGTATCATTTTCATCTACAGGAAATATAATCTTCCATGACTCATCGGTAATCAGCTTATACACAGGAGATCCGCTTGTAACAAGATCTCCTGCCTTGATTGTCTGCTTGTTATAATTATCCGTATCAAAAAGTCCGGCGTTGATATCATCCTCAGTTACAGACTCATATCCATCAGTATATGCACAGACTATTCCCGTTGCAGGCGCATCAAACTGTCTGTAAGCTATACCGGCTGAGGACAGTCTGTCCTCAAGCGAGCTGAATATATTCATACTTGCATACTCTATTGTATGTGCATCAAGGGTACTCTTGATATTATAAAGTGAACGAAAGTCAGCAGGCTCAAAGCTTCTCGAATAATTCAGAATCTCTGCTCGTATGTCAGCAACTCTGGCTGAATTAAGCTGATTTAGCTCATCGGCATGTGTATTAATGTAATCCTGCAGCTTTCCGCCCTCATCTATAGAGTATACAGGACTGTTCTTGGCTGCCTTCCTTCCGTCAGCAACAAAGAAATAAATATATCCATTGGCCTCAGAATTAACAATTTCCTCATCACGAAGTATAAGTCCGGTATAATTATGCTCCTTAACCAAACTTCCCTCTTCAACCTCGTAATAGCTCACTTCAACTCTGTTTGAGTAGGAATAAAGACCATAAACAAAATAGGCAAGCGTAAGAATACACAAAAGCTTGCCTATTGACGGTTTAAAAATTCTCTTAAGTTTTCTCTGTATTAATCTCTTCTTTGAAGCCATTATTAAAGAGCTGTATCAACGTATTTCTTAAGGCTCTCCGGAAGATCAGCTGAATCCATGGACATGCTGACAACAATATTAATGCCGTAGTTTTCAGCAAGAGCTGCAAGCTTCTCAACAGCACCTGTAACATCCTGACCTCTGAGGTTTGCAACATGTACGAAGCCATCAAGGAAAAGATACTCAAGATCATGATCCTGTGAGATAACGCCGCTTACAAATCCGATATATCCGTCCTCTGAATTAACAGGGAAATTGCTGATGTTGATAAGACGAATCTTGTTTGAAAGCTCATACATATGCTGAGCACTCTTATCTATATAAACAACGCTGCCGTTTGCTGCCTTGATAGCGTCTGCAGCCTTCTCAAGAAGAATCTTAGTCTTGCCCTTACCCTTTGCTCCAACTATTAACTGAACCATTAATATAACCTCCTATGCGGGATATTCGTTATTTAAATTATATTACACGCTTAAATCTTTAGCAAGTTGTTTGCATTAAAAGATTAGCGAAGCTGCTTATTTTATTCAATTCCCTTGGCCGCAAGACTGCGCATCGAGCTGTATAGAACCTCATATATAGGTGCATTCATAACTATGGAAATATATCTCTTTCCATTATTATCAGTCTCCCCGAGTACCAGACAGAAGCCTGCCGCATTGGTATGACCTGTCTTTCCGCAGAGTATCTGCATATTATCTGCAAAGGAAAACTTACCCGATAAAAAGCCGTTGCCGCATTTCCATGTTACCGTACGCTCAGGCTCCTCGGTATCTGACGGATTTGAGACAGTGCAGCTGTATTCCGGTGTACATGCAATTTTTGTAAATTCAGGATTCTTAATTGCCTCATTAAAAATCAGGTACATGTCATAGACAGTAGTATAGTGCTCATCATCCGGCAGACCATTTGTATTCATAAAATGCGAATGAGTAGCTCCAAGCTCCCTTGCTTTGTCGTTCATAAGCTTTACAAAGCTCTCGGTATCTCCTGCTATATGACATGCTATGGCAACTGCTGCATCATTTCCGCTCGGAACCATAAGTCCGTAGAGCAGATCTCTGAGGCTGAGCTTGTCTCCGGGCTTCAGATCAGCCATAGATGAGCCTGAAACTGTAATCTTTGATTCCTCCGGCACAGTAACCTCATCATCCAGATTTCCGCGTTCCAGTGCAATAAGGCAGGTCAGTATCTTCGTTGTAGATGCGGGATATACCTTATCATAGATATTATGCTGTGATATAACGCTTCGGTCATCCACCGCAAAAAGTCCGAAGGCAGCTGCATTTACATTATCCGTGTTGCGGTCCTCGTCTGACTGCGCGACACACAGTTCCGATGCAAAGCCCTTCGCCTTCAGACTGCTGTCCTGAGCCGAAACAAGCTCCTCACCCTTAAAGCTGTATGCATCTGTAAGTTCTCTTCCACAGCCTGTAAGCATAAGCACTGCAAGAATAAATGCACATATTAAACTGATTCTGAAACTTCTCTTACTCACGCCACTCAAGATCTCCGTTGCCAAGTGCCAGAACCAGAAGTTCTGCAGTAGCAATATTAGTTGCAATAGGAATATTATACATATCACAAAGCTGAATAATATTATTTACATCAGGCTCATGCGGTGCAGGCTCCTGAGGATTACGCAGGAAAATTATCATATCAATGAAATTATTAGATATCTGCGCTGCCATCTGCTGCTGTCCTCCAAGGTGTCCCGGAAGGAATTTATGTACATTTAAATCTGTTACCTCTTCAATGAAACGCCCGGTTGTGCTTGTGGCATACAGGGTATTTCTGGCAAGGATGCTTTTGTAGGCTATGCAGAAGTCCTGCATGAGCTTCTTTTTAGAATTGTGTGCAATCAGTCCTACATTCATAATAAACACTCCTCCCTTTCTGTAATAACTGCTGTAAATTTCTTTATTACTTAATGTTTAACTGTACTTAATATCAGTCCTTGCTCTGCATGCCGACGTTAAGTACAAGACCAATACCAAGATACAGTGACAACAGTGATGATGAGCCGCGGCTTATAAACGGAAGCGGAACTCCTGTATTGGGAAATATTGCAGTTGCAACGGCAATATTTGTAAATGTCTGGAAGCCTACCCATGCGGCAATGCCAATACATATTGCAGAGCCTGTAAGATTTCTGGATTTAATTGCAATCCATAATATAAGCATTATAAGCAGCAGATACAGAAAAAGAATTCCAAGGCTTCCTCTGAAGCCCAGTTCCTCTCCTATAATTGCAAATATGAAATCTGTATCCTCCTCAATAAGAAAATTGCCTGCCTTAACAGAGCTGATATCGGTATTGTTCAGTCCCTTACCGAAAAAGCCTCCTGAACCAATGGCCATAATCGAGTTCTTCTGCTGAAAAAAGGTATCTGAATACTGTTCAGGATAAAGAAATCCAAGTATACGGTCCTTCTGATATTCTTTAATAAAAGGAATAAGATGATAATTATCAGTTGAGAACAGAAATAATATCAGAGTTACTGCTGCACCGGCAATAATCAGAGCTGCAGCAACAAGCCTCAGGTCAAGTCCGGATGTAACTATCATCATTATAAAAATGAAGCACAATATAAGTGTGGTACTCAGGTTTGGCTCTGCAAAAACCAGTGCTGCGGGAACCGCAAACAATGCTCCTGATATCAGCAGAGTACGAAGCTCATTTATGCGTTCCCTGTTGCGGTTAAAGAAATCGGCAAAAAACAGAACCAGACCAACCTTTGCAAATTCCGCCGGCTGTATCTGTCCTATTACCGGAAGAACAATCCATCGTCCTGCGCCCTTATGCGCAGCTCCCAATACCAGAACGGCAAGCAGTATTGCAATAACCATTCCGTAAACAAGCCTTGAATGACGGCCAATCCTGTTATAGTCAAGGAACATTACTACAATACATGCAATAAAGCCGATTACAGAACCCATTATCTGTCTCGACACTATGCCGGTGTCCATATTGGAGGCCGAATTTAATATTAAAATTCCGATAAAATTCAACAGCACAACAACAGCAATAAGCAGCAGATTATGTGCTTTGAATATATATTTATCACTCATAAGCAAATATTTTTGTAATTGTTCAGCACTGCCTGCCCAGTGCACATCGCAGAAGCAATGCAGCAATGTGGTGCTGAACAACTACATATTTTGTATATATTTTACTATTAATTTACGGCTGTGTCAGTATTTTTTATCTAATATAGACAAATTGCATAAATTTTGTTCATAATGTACATAAAAAT
>CAVALT010000115.1:0-5572 GCA_963589455.1 Clostridiales bacterium | reverse complement strand
CTCTGCATATATAAAGCCTGCTGCAGTCAGCTCCTCTAATGCACGCCTGTATGCAGCCTCGTCTGTGTACTCGACGGTATGAATATGCACTCCGTCCGTAAGCTCACACAGCGAATGCGCATCAGCCTCAGCCACCTTTCTGATAAAATTCTTAACATCATAGCGGCTTGATATATCAAGCAGGCCTGTCAGCTGACCGTATACCGGGTGTTCAACTATAACGTCTATTACCCTGCAGCCGTTATCAACAAGAATATTAAGCTCCTCCTCAGTTCGTGCACTTTCGTGCCGGCTGACTATAAGGGCTCTGCTTGCTCCGCTGCTCTCTGAACTGTCCTTTCGCATTATATATCCGCGCGGTGTCGCATCTATATCGCAGCCTGACGCTCTCAGCAGAGCCACATCACCGACTATAATCTGCCTGCTCACACCGAGCTCCTCTGACAGCCTTGAGGCACTTATTGCCGAAGCTGACTGCAGCAGAATTTTCTTAATCTGTTCTCTTCTGTCCTTTGAATTCATATTACAGCTTTAAGTCGCCCTCCTTTATCCATCCAATACGTCTTTCGATCTCACAGAATATATATGAAAGCACTGCCGGTAATATAAAGCTTATCAGAATAAGTCCTGTAATGTCAAATGCTGTTATACCTGTCTTTACACCATTTGCAATATCATTGACCCAGCCTGTGTATACACCTATCTGTCCTACAAGTCCGCAGGTGCCCATGCCGGATGACACTGCTGCACCATTCATAGTCAATCTGAATACACAGGTAGCTATCGGTCCGGTTATTGCGGAAGCAAGAGTCGGGGCAATCCATATCTTAGGATTTCTGACTATATTAGGCATCTGAAGCATCGATGTACCTATTCCCTGGCTGACCAGACCGCCTACTCCATTTTCCTTAAAGGACATAACTGCAAAGCCTACCATCTGTGCACAGCAGCCGGCAACTGCAGCTCCGCCTGCAAGGCCTGTAAGACTCAGCGCGGCACATATGGCTGCAGATGATATCGGAAGTGTAAGCGCAACGCCTACAGCCACTGAAACAAGTATGCCCATAAGGAATGGCTGAAGCTCCGTAGCCCACATTATAAAGCTTCCGAAGGCCGAAGCCGCTGTGCCTATTGGCTTGGCTATCAGGCTTGCGAGACCGACTCCTACGATTATTGTAACTATAGGTGTTACAAGTATATCTATCTTTGTTTCCTTGGACACTGCCTTTCCGAATTCGGCTGCTATAATTGCAACGACAAGCACTGCAAGCGGTCCTCCGGCTCCTCCTAATACATTGGTTGCATATCCGACCGGTATAAGTGAAAACAGAACCAGCTGCGGTGCCGCAAGAGCATAGCCTATTGCTGCCGCCATTGCCGGGCCAACCATAGCCGATGCAAGGCCTCCGATGGTAAGCTCTGAGCCGTTTACAGTTGCAACAGTATCAGTAAGAAAGCCTATATGCAGCTGTGTTCCGAGCGTATTAAGAATCGTTCCTATAAGTAGTGTGCAGAACAGTCCCTGCGCCATAGCGGCCAACGCATCTATACCATAACGTTTAGCCGAAAAAACTATGTTCTTCCTCACCATAAATGCTTTTATCTTATCCATGCTTCTCCCCTCGCTCAGGATATCCTATCCCGATGCTGCCTGTAATAATATTTCCGAAGATTGCCGAAGTGCAAAGCCCATAGCAATCCGGTATCAGTCAGAGGCAAAGACTTTTGACTCTGACAACTTAACACGTGTCAATCTATCTAATCAGGTGTCAAGACACTTGACAATATTATATACTCTGAGTTCGCTCTGTCAAGATAAATATGTTGTCTATATAAAATGTGTAACTGTTTAGCTCCCATCTCGAATTTGCTCCGCAAATCCTCGATGCAGCTGGCCAGAGGCTCCTCGAACCTTGGCCGCCTGCCATATTTCAATGTGAATTTATCTGCAAGCAGGCAATTCACATTGAAATATGGCAGGTGCTAAACAGATACAAAAAAAATGCAGATTCCTGCTCTGTGTTTATCCACAGTCAGAAATCCGCACCGCATACCTGCAACAGCTTTTCAATTTATGTCATTTTGTATATGTTAAACGCCGACCACATCAAATTTTCAAAGCAAATTCGTGATGGTACCAAATAGTTACATCACTTTTATCTAATTTAAGACAGTCCCCTAAATGTATTAAATCATCAGGACTACCTTATGAAAATGCTGATTAGACCAGATTTTTCCTAAATCAAGTATCCACACAATGTCCCCGTTCCTCTGCCAGCACCTGCTCAAAGCAAACACCGTACTCATGGTTCTGCTCCGGCAGTGTCTTGCGGATGCATTTTCCTATAAATGTGCAGGCATCCTCAAGGCAGCTGCTCATCGGAAGACCGTTGAGCCTGTCTGCCACAACTATAGAGGCAAAGATATCTCCTGTTCCGTGATAGCTCTTGACCTGTCTGTCCGTAAAGAATTCATCAAGTGCTTCTGTTTCGGAATTCCAGGCAATTGCACCTATCCGGTTTGCTTCGCCTGGCACGCCGGTTACTATAACCTCCCTCGGTCCCATGGCAGCAAGCTCCTTAAGCAGCTGTATAAGCTCAGCCCGACTGTAATCCGTTCTGTATTCTCTGCCCAGCAGAAATGCTGCCTCGGTAAGATTAGGCATAATAAGATCAGCGACAGATACCAGTTCTCTCATGCCGCTTACGATATTTTCATTAAGTGCGGAATACATCATACCGTTATCGGCCATTGCCGGATCTGCAAACAGCCGTCCGTCAGCCTTAAGCAGCTGCTCTCTGCAGCCCTTAATTAGCTCAAACTGTCTTACATCACCGATATAGCCGGTATAGATGGCATCAAACTTAATGCCCTCTCTTACCCAATGCTCAATTATCTTCGGCATCTCCTCCGTAAGCTCAAGACAGGTATAGCCCGTAAAGCCTCCTGTATGCGTGCTCATAAGTGCTGACGGAAGTATCGACACCTCTATGCCTCTCGATGATATGATTGGAAGCGCTATGGTCAGCGAGCACTGTCCGAGGCATGATATATCCTGAATTGACAAAATTCTTTTCATAAACAAAGCTCCCCTCAGTCTGGACCGCTCTGAGGCCTGTTCGCCTTGCCTGTAAGCTCGGTTACATCCAGCCTTGCTATCATTGTATGTGCTACTGCTGCTTCATTATACTGAAAATGTCTTGTAGCCTCATATCTGGTCATAATTATATTATCAATAACTGCCTTCTTCTCTTCATCCGGTATAAGCGTAATTTCCGCTGTTCCCATGACACTTAAGTATCTCTCTGTAACATCATGATGAGCTTCTATACATTCCATGCCCAGCGGAATATCGGCCTCAAAGGAGCATTTGCCGTTTCTCCTTATAAGCTCATATTTGCGACCTGCCATGGCTCCGTGTATATATATGCTGAGCCTGCCGTTTTCAAAGGTATATGCGAAATTAACCGGTACTATATACGGATATTCACCATCCGCGAGGCCGATTCTTATTATGTCACACTGCTCGAGTATGCCTATTATCTCGTTTATATCCTTAACCTCTCTGTCCTTACGCCTCATAAGTGCTGCTGCCTTTCTGTTATGTATCTGTTTAGCACCTTTCGTATTTCAGCGTGAATTGACTGCCTGCAGGTAAATTCATGCTGAAATACGGAAGGCGGCCAAGGCCCGAAGGGCCTCTGGCCAGCTACATCGAGGATTTGCGAAGCAAATTCGAGATGTGTGCTAAGCAGTTACTCTGTTATTAATATCCAGACACGATATTTTGCCGTATATTTTACCACATATTACAAAGATGTTGGGAGCAAAAGTATTTTGCCCCCAACATCTACCAGTTCTTATGTATCTTCTGTTTTTGTTTTATATCACAGCTTCCATGCTCCGGTCGTATCCTCAATGCCGAATCTGGCAGGATCAAACACCGGATCCTTTCCGTCTTTCTTTTGCTGCTCGTAGTCCTTCATTAGCTTAACTACGGTCTTGGACATGAGCAGAATTGCAATTATGTTCAGCCATGCCATACAGCCTGCCCCGGTATCACCCATGCTCCATACAACCTCGCCGTTAACCAGTACTCCGGAGAAGGTTGACAATACAAATACAATGCGCATAACAGTTATTGCCGCCTTGTTGCCCTTAAAGAGATAATTGACATTACTCTCTGCCTGATATGAATATCCTATGAGGCTTGTGAATATAAACAATGTAATTATTATGGCAAAAAGCTTTCCGCCTATAAGATTGCCGTATACATGTTCCAATATGTCCTGTGTCCATCCGACACCGTAAGGACTTCCCGGCAAATATTCCACTATAAAGGTGCTTCCGTCTGGTCCTATTACATTATAAGAGCTGCTGAGCAGCAGGATTACAGCCGTCGAGGTGCACACTATGAACGCAACTATATATACTGATAAGGCCTGTATCAAGCCCTGCTTAACAGGATGCGTACACTCTGCCGCAGCAGATACTATAGCTCCCGAGCCCTGTCCTGCTTCTGTCGAATATACGCCGCGCTTTACTCCCCAGATAATTGCAGAGCCTGCAATTCCTCCGAATGCAGCATTTACACCGAATGCAGATGTAAAGATATCATAAAATACCGACGGAAGATTACGCCAATATATTATCAAAACGCCGATTGCCATTAACATGTAAACAAGACACATAATAGGTGCTGCCTTCTCTGCAAAGCTTCCTATACGCTTTACTCCGCCGAAGGTTACAAGTGCAAGAAATACAGATAATACAGCACCGCCTATTATCATATTAAGACCGAAGGCGCGATTGAAGGTGCTTGCCAGTGAATTGGCATGCAACCCCGGCATTAGTATTCCCGGTCCTAATATTGTTGCCAATGCAAATACTACTGCATATGGCCTGCATTTAAGACCTTTTTCTATGAACAGAGCTGGTCCTCCCATATACTCTCCGTTAACCTTGTCCTTATAAGCCTGTGCCAGCATTGATTCAGCCATAGCGCTGACTGCTCCGAGTATGCCGAGTATCCACATCCAGAATATCGCACCCGGACCTCCGAAATATATACCGGCTGCAACTCCGGCGACGCTTCCCATTCCGACACGCGATCCGACAGTTGTTGCAAATGCCTGGAACGGAGTAATTCCGCTCTCTTTACCTCCCTCCTGATGCAGCAGAAGATGAACCATCTCCTTAAAATATCTGATTTGCGGGAACTTTAATCTTATACTGAACAACAAACCTGTGAACAGACACAGAAACACAAGTAAATTATTCCATACTATTTTGTTGATACTGTCAATAATCACTGCAAAACTCATATTATTCCCCTTTCCTGATGTAAAGGCCCCTGCCTCATTACCTTTACCATAATTATACTTAGAGGAGTTTTGAGCTTATATTACGGCATTTGTCTATTCTTTTACCGTTTTTTTTGTTTCATACATCGCTGTCTCTGTATGCTGCCGGTGTCTGTCCTTTTATCTTCTTAAAATACTTATAAAAGTTATTAAGATTCTCATAGCCGCACGCCAGTGCAATCTCCTTGATGCCCATGTCTGTCTCAGTC
>CAVALT010000114.1:0-5581 GCA_963589455.1 Clostridiales bacterium | reverse complement strand
CTCGGCTTCGAGCCAAAGTCCATGATAGTATATGCATACTGTCCCTTGCTGGCATTCTGCATGTTCTCGATATTGCAGCCTGCCTCGCCGACTATGGCTGTAAGCTGACCCAGCATATTCGGAACATTTCTGTGCAGAAATGCCAGTCTTGCTGCAGTTTTGCAGACTCCGGCATTTACATCCGGGAAGTTGGCGGAATGAAGTATATTGCCGTTGTCAAGGTAATCCTGAAGCTCCTCTACTGCAAGCTTGGCACAGTTGTCCTCAGCCTCCTCAGTCGACGCTCCAAGGTGCGGAATAACAACCGTATTCTTCATTTTAACAGTCTTTGTGCCCGGAAAATCGCATACATACCTTGCAACCTTGCCTGATTCAAGTGCCTCAGCAATGTCGTCCTCATTTACAACGAATTCACGTGCAAAGTTAAGTATCCTTACTCCGTCCTTCATCTTGGCAAAGCTTACCTTATTCAGCAGGTCTCTGCTTGAGTCTGTTGCCGGAACATGTACGGTAAAGTAATCGCAGTTCTCAAAGAGCTCATCCGGACTCTCCGCATGATGAATCTCCTTGTTAAGCCTCCATGCAGAATTAACAGAGATGAACGGATCGTAGCCGTACACCTCCATGCCAAGACTTGAGCACATATTGGCAACAAGTATACCTATTGCACCGAGTCCTATGACACCGATTTTCTTGCCGATTATCTCATTTCCGGCAAAGGCCTTTTTCTCCTTCTCGGTACGTGCAGCTATATTTTCATCATCAGCATTTGCCCTGACCCACTCTATTCCGCCTACAATATCTCTTGAAGCAAGCATAAGTGCGGCAAGCACAAGCTCCTTAACCGCATTGGCATTGGCACCCGGCGTATTCATTACGACTATGCCGTGCTCAGCGCATCTGTCTATAGGAATATTGTTAAGACCTACTCCGGCACGTGCAATTACTCTGAGGCACTCAGGAAACTCTGTATCATGCATCTTCTGGGATCTTACAAGCACTCCCTGTGCCTCATTAAAATCCTTGGTAAAGCTGTATCCGTCTCTGAATTCTCTGAGACCGAAATCGCTTATATTATTCATCAGGTAAATCTTTCTGTCCTTCATATCAGTCACCTTTATATATGCCCTTTATACATGCTTTTTCTCAAAATCTTCCATGACGCTGACAAGCTTTGCTACACCTTCGTATGGCATGGCATTATATATGGATGCTCTCATGCCGCCTACGGTTCTGTGTCCCTTAATATTCTTAATGCCGTTTTCACCGCACAGAGCTATGAATTCCTTATCAAGCTCCTCATTTCCGGTTATAAACGGAACATTCATAAGTGAACGTGAATCCTTGCGGACTGTACCCTTGAAAAGTCTGCTGCTGTCAAGATAATCATAGAGCAGCGCCGCCTTCTTCTCATTGCGCTCCTTCATGGCAGTGAGTCCGCCGGTTCTCTTAATCCAGTTAAATACCTTTCCGCATACATAAATCGACCAGGTATTCGGCGTATTGTACATGGAATCATTATCTGCCTGAGTCTTCCACTTAAGCATGGTCGGTGTTCCCGGAAGACACTCGTCTGTAATAAGATCCTCCCTGATTATGGAAATGACGAGTCCAGCAGGGCCTGCATTTTTCTGTACGCCGGCGTAGATTACTCCGTATTTTGATACATCAAGAGGCTCAGATACAAACATCGAAGATACATCTGCTACCAGAGTCTTGCCCTTTGTATCCGGAAGCTTTGGGTATCTGGTTCCGTATATCGTGTTGTTCTGACAGATATACACATAATCCGCATCCTCTGATATCTTAAGATTATCCAGATCAGGTATATACGAGAAGGTCTTGTCCTCGGAGGAAGCTATAACATTGACCTTGCCGAAAAGCTTTGCCTCCTGTATGGCCTTCTTGGTCCAGTTGCCTGTATTGATGTAGTCTGCTGTCCTGTTCTTCATTAGGTTCATCGGAACTGCGGCAAACTGCTGTGAAGCGCCTCCCTGTATGAACAGCACCTTATAGTTATCGGGAATATTCATAAGCTCCCTGAGTGTACTCTCAGTGCCGTGCAGTATAGACTCAAAATCCTTAGATCGATGCGACATCTCCATTACGGACATGCCTGAGGCTCCGTACTCAAGTACTTCATCCCTGATCTCTGTCAATACTTCTTCTGCCATAACGGCAGGACCCGCACTGAAATTGTAAACTCTGCTCATTTCTTATCCTTCCCTTCGTCCTTGAGGCGAATAATTTTGCACTGAAAATGAATATGGTGCATATTTTTTCTGTTGTTAGCATAAAAGTATATGCTTATTATTTTCTATTTGCAAGCAGCAATTGCTGCAGCTGCATTTTCCGCGATATCTCGTGCCAGTATGCTGTGGCATCCGCGGCTTTCGGAAGCCAGAGTTCCGGCTCTGCCGTGCAGATATACTGCAAGCGGTATGCTGTCAGTAATATTATACTTAAGCACAGCCGTAATGCCTGCGATAAAGCCGCAGAGCACATCTCCGCTTCCCGCCTTGGCCATGGCTCCGCAGCCGCTGTCGATTATGAAGGCCGGTGATGCTGCTGTTGTTTTATCTCGCGCTGCTGGAGAAGGTGACGTCTGATACTGTCCCTCTGCCGCTTCTGAAATCTGAGCATCAGACGGTATCTCTGACGATACCTGTGAGAGGGCCTCTGACGTTGTCTGTGATGGGGCCTCTGACGCCGCCGGTGTCAATGAATGTGCTATTGATACTGCCGGTGCCGGAGCAACTGCAGTCACATAGTCCTTAAGCACAACCGTCACCCCGTATTGTGCTGCAAAGTGCTCCGCTGCTTCCCTCTGATGCTCTTTAATATCCCTCAGCTTTAAGCCTGTCAATCTTGCCATCTCTCCTATATGCGGAGTTATGACCGTATTAGGACAGATATTCAGGAAATAGGTTCCGAAATCAGTTTCTGCATTTTCCGCGAATTCAGAAGCGAGGCTCTTAGCGCTTTCCGTATCCTGAAACCGGTTATGATGCTGATTTTCTTCTTCACTCTGATTTTCTTCTTCGCTTCGGTTTTGGGCAGCATCATCCGCCGAATCCTCCGCTCCCGCCTTAGCCTGCATAAATCCGGCTATTATATTGAGTGCATCAGCATCTATGATCAGAAGCTCTTTTTCTGCAAGCTTTGCTGCAGCCGGAGCGGATCCGGCACAAAGCACAAGGCTGACTGCTTCGCTGCTCTTAGAAAGTCCCGGTCCGATGACTACAATGTCTGCCCAGTCTATGCTGTCCGCAAGAGCCTTAGTATCTATGGATCCGGCCTCATCCTCCATGCTCTGATACATGGCCTCAGGAAGTGCAGTCTGCAGTATAACTCTGTTGCATTCCGGGCCGAAGACCTTAACCATGCCAATGCCTGTACGAAATGCAGCCAGTGAGCTTAAATATGCTGCACCTGACATTCCTCTGCTTCCGCCTATAATAAGCAGCTTGCCGTACCTGCCTTTATTGGCAACTTTATCCCGGTGCAGCAGCTTTACTCTGTTTCTTTCTAAAATTTCCTGTATTTCCGAATTCATAGCACGGTCTGCCTAATACCTAATTTATCTACATTGATGGAGCACTGATTGAAGCATTTTCCACACAGATTTGCGATAGGCTGCAGCAAATCTCAAGGATAATACGCACAATACAACCTGAGACATTTGCAGAAACGCTGATTAAATCAGCATTTCCTTAATAGCCTCCGGCGGATTGCACGGATTTACAAGGGAATTAGCTACTTCGCAGCGTAAATCCGGCGTAGGAAATGCTTTAATCAGCATTTCCTTAAACACGTCTTGCAATAACGCTTCTCCACTCGCCCTTTTCGCTTATCTTAAGTATCTCCCAGTTAGAATTTGCTGAAAATGCAGCCTTCACCTCATCGAGTCTTGTATCAATAATTCCCGAGGTGATAAATATTCCGCCCTTTCTGATAAGCTCATCAGCATTTCCCTTGGCTGCAAGCATGGCAATTACCGGGGCAAGTATATTGGCTATGACCACATCATAGCCCTCCGGCGCTCTTTTTCTCACCTCAGCAATAACATTTTCATCTCCTATGACATTGCCGATGATAAGCTTAAACTGCTCCTCAGTTATATCATTGAAGCCTATATTATCAAGAATAGAGGCCTCGCACATCTCGTCAAGCTCGGTTGCCGTAATAAGTGCAGCACCATCCTTAAGCGCACCTATGCCAAGGATGCCGCTTCCGGTTCCGATATCGAGCACCCTGTCTCCGGGCCTTATGTAATCCTTGAGTGCAGCCATGCAGAGCTGAGTTGTTTCATGAGAGCCGGTTCCGAAGGCTGTACCCGGGTCTATCTCTATGACCTTAAGACTGCCTCCCTGAACCTCCGGCAGCAGTTCCTCCGGTATCTCCTCCCAGGTTGGCTTAATAAGAAAATCCTCTACTCTTATAGGCTTGAAAAACTGCTTCCAGTTATCTCTCCAGTCGGTATCCTCTGTTACTCCCTCTTCAATACGTCCCTCACCGATGTCAGTGTAGCTGCGCATCTCCTCGAGCTCATTTCTTACAGCAGTCAGAAGCTCAGCTATCTCTGCTTCAGTCCAGATCCTGTCATCTATTGAATATGATCGGTCCTCGGCTGCTGTTCTGTCTGTATCAGCAGTTGTTATATCTTCGGCAGCTGCAGCTTTATCTGAATCGCCCTCTTCTGTATTATCTGCAGCAGCTGTCTCTTCATTTGATCCGGTATTCTGAGCGCAGGCCTTATTATCAGCATGTACTTTCGCCTCATCCGGCTGAACAGAGGCTTTGCCGGAAGCTCCGGTCTTATCCTGCGGTACGTCTACGCCATCAACACCGTGCTCATCGTCTGTAAGTCTTAAAAAGAAGCTAAGCCTCGAGCTTCCGTCATCAGGCGGCAGCTCAGGCAGAATATCTATAAACATTCCCTTGGTATCGGCATCGGAAAGCGGAACATTATCCTCTATCTGCACGCCCTCAACTCCGTTTTCATTAAGCATCAGACTGATAAGATCCTCAGCCTCTGTTGTCGTAAATATGGTATATTTCTTCCATTTCATAAAACTGCTGCTCCTACTTTCAGGTTTTCTATTCTTCTATATCATGTTATGATGTTGTGGACAAAAGTATTTTGACCTCAATCTCAAAAGTCCTCCTGCAGACAAGCCTGCATCGGATTTTGAAGCTTTTGACCCTGGTGTCATTATATGGTCGTCAAAGATTCTTATCAAGGAGTACAGATGAATAATACTAAAAAAGCAACTATATTTGACAGCTTCAGAAACTGGATGTACAAGGTTCTTGATGCTTTGCACTGCATTATCTCCGTAACCATTGTTATTGCCATAGTCATAACACTGTGGAGTCTGCCGCAGCAGCTCATGCGTTGTGCCGATGTAGAGTCAAACAGTCTTATAACCTTCCTTGAATACATTATTAATATCATCATCGCAGCCGAGCTCATACACGTGCTGCTGCATCAGTCGCTGGATACCATAGTTGAGATCCTTACTCTTGCACTTACCAGAGAGCTCATTCTGCAGCAGATGCATACCTACGAGCTTTTCAT
>CAVALT010000113.1:0-5592 GCA_963589455.1 Clostridiales bacterium | reverse complement strand
CAGCCGTATCTTATGTTTATCCAAAGATCTGTCGGAGCATATCAGCATCAATCCCCTGCTGATGTTTCCATGCTGAGGTTTCACTGCTGTTGTTTCACTGCTGTTGTTTCACTGCTTCCGTTTCACTGATGAGATTACACTTATGATTACTGCTTTTTATCTGTCTGCCTTAACTGCCGGCTTCTGTGCTGCAGCTATTGTTTCTATTATATCATCCATCGAGGAGAGCACCGGTCTTGTCTTCAGCAGCTCCTCCAGTGCCTCAAAGCCGGCACGTTTAATTCTGTCATGCTTATCGGTGATCTTGGCGCGCTCTTCATTTTCCACAATCTGAGCTGCAATAATTCCGGGATTTGCAAACTCCGGTGCTGCCTTCTCCGGCTCCTTCAGATTGCTGCCAAGCTCATCCATGAGCTTCAGCCTGATCTGCTGTACACTCTCCAGCTCTTCCCCGCCTACAGTCGGCCACTCAGGATTGATGTCCTCAAGCGTATGCAGCACGATGCGCGAAACCAGCAGTCTTGCAAACCACTTATGATCTGCAGGAACCACATACCATGGGCTGTTTTCTGTCGAGGTCCTGTTTACCATAGTCTCGAAGGCCTCCATGTATGAATCCCAGTATTCACGCTCCTTTATGTCATTGGCCGAGATCTTCCAGTTCTTGCGCGGCTCATCAATACGTGAGATAAAGCGTCTTGCCTGCTCATCCTTAGACACATTGAGGAAGATCTTAACGATCCTTGTACCTGTATTATAGAGATATTTCTCGAAATTATTGATCTGACCGTAGCGCTGCTCAATGATATCTATGCCCTGAAGTCTGTCGGGGCGAGCCTGCTTCTTCCAGAGCTCATGCACTCTGCCGACAAGCACATCCTCATAGTAGCTTCGGTTAAATATGGAAATGCTGCCGCGCTCAGGCAGGGCCTTCCAGAATCTCCAGAGATAGTCATGTCTGGCTTCCTCTGCGGACGGAACCTTGAAGCAGTACTCCTTTACCCCATGCGGTGTCAGAGTATTGAATACCGTTCGTATTACTCCGTCCTTGCCGGCTGCATCCATGGCCTGAAATACAAATATCACGCCCTCTCTGCCGTCGGCATACAGTCTCTGCTGGAGCTTGTTGATCTTCAGCAGATTGTGTACAAATTCATCGACCGCTTCATCACGGTCTGTCATATCTCCGGTATCATCAGTTCTGAACGTCTTAATATCAAAGGCATCAGCACCTGTATATCTGTATGTATCTATCTTCCTGTCCTTCATAGTCTTCACCTGTTGTGCAGCTTAGTCATGAATGTCTCTGACCCAGGCACATTTTCCGGTCCCGTTGCAGCACCTCTGCGGAAAATGCATAATTATCCCTGTGTATTCATCCCGGATGCCTTCGGAATGCTCAATTCGAAATTCTGCAGCTGCAGCTATGTATCGTGTCTTTGTTTTGATAAATTTTACCACATTTGCCGGTTTGAATATACGGCATTTAATTAAAACCATGCATTTTCTCCACAGTTTTGTAAAACTATGGTAAAATTCTATCTATATGTATGAATTCAGCTCGATATTTATATATTTTCTGTCTATTATCATTGTTATATCGGCAATGACTCTTGTTGTGCTTCTGACTGCCATGCGTGAGCTGAGCCGGCGAAGGCAGTTCATGACACTCATTGCCTTCTGCGCCTGCAACCTGCTTCTGCAGCTTTTGTATATAGGCATGACAGTTCAGGATGTGCTGCTTAAATATTACCATTATTCTGTGTATCTCCGCATTGCAGATATAGCACTGTATACATTCCAGTCCTATCTTTGGTGCAGATACCTGCTCTTCTTTCCTTTGCGGCCCGGATCTGCTGCAGCACGCTTCGGACGTTCCTTATGCAATATAACTGCAGCTGTCTCACTTGCCATCGGTGTGTATAATTATGCTTTTAATATCGATGATGAGTTCCTTTATCTGCATATCCCGGCCTTTCTTATCGAGCTTTTGTGCACCGCACTTATCAGCATGATGCTCATCATAAGCGTATCAGGGCTTAAGCGCGGAGCCCATAGGCGCTTTGATCTGTACAACATTGCCATCACTCTGCTGCTTATCTTCATTCAGTTATCTACTGACATAAGCATGATAGCCGAAACAATTGTCGGCTTCTCCTTCAGTGCCCATGAATATCTTGCAGGCTCGCTGCAGCAGATGCTGCTCACGCTGACGCTTGTATTTTACGTATACAGAGCCGACTACTCCGGCGTTAGTCTGCGCCAGCAGCTTCGTGATCTTACAGCTGCAGCTGCATCAGCCGGCAATGCCGAAGTATTGTCCGGGCCTGCAGTAAATCCCGTGCCGGAATTTCCTGCAGCTTCCGCAGAGATATTCCCGGACAATGCAGCTGCTGCAGAGTCTGCAGATACTGCTGGGCCTGCAGCAGCTACTTCTGCCTCGCAGCCTTCCTTGGATACCTCCTCCGGCAGCACTAAAGAGCTCTCAGCTCCGGCTGCAGTCGCTATGCAGCCTTCCATGGACGGCATCGGCAGTCTTCCGCATACCTTAAACTCCGATCCTCCTGAAGAATCTGTCCATCCTGAAGAGACTCCTGAGGAGCCCGGTCATCCTAAGCCGTCTGTCCTTCCTGAGGAACCCGATTATCCTGAGCCGTCTGCTGCTGATACTGCAAATGAATTGAGCCTTGTGGACAGGCTCTTCGACAGCAAGCAGCTTACTCCGCGTGAACGTGAGGTCGCAAGGCTCGCCTATTCCGGTCTTACCAATCCAGAGATAGCCGACAGGCTGTGCATCTCCCAATACACGGTAAAGAGACATATGCATTCTATATTTGAGAAGCTTGGCATATCTGCGCGCATTGAGCTGGTTCACCTGATGTCCGGACACTAAGTAAGCATAATCAGTATTTTCGTAACTATTAAGCACACTTCGAGGTTTGCCCCACAAATCCTCGATATGGCTGACTAAAGGCCATTCGGGCCTTAGCCGCCTTCCGTATTTCAATGTGAATTTAACTGCAAACAGTCATTTTGCGCTGAAATTCGGAAGATACTAAACAGATATGTATTTCCTAAAGAAGGCGGAGGAGCCTGTTCAGACTCTTCCGCCTTTTTGTTTTAATATAGTTACTATATTTTGCTGCTAAATCAGCATCTCCTTATGGAAACGCTGATTAAAGCGTTTCCCACGCCGGATTTGTGCTGTGAAACAGCAAATTTCCTTAGAAATCCGTGCGATTCGCCGGAGATTTTTAAGTAAATGTTGATTTTATCAGCATTTGCTTAAAACTTAGCCGGCTTTACGCCCTCCTTGATATCTATGGTATAAGTTATATCAAGCTCATTTGCCCACTTGATATACTGCTCTACCTGCTCATCGTTAAGCATATCTGAGGAGATAAGTCCCTTCTGATCTATCATGTCATTTACAAGAAGCTTCGTATAGAGGAATGCTCCCTGGCCTGTCAGATACATCTCTCCGGTCATCTTTGCCCTGTTGTAGGAATCAACGATGCCAGGTGAGAAGAGGTGCAGATCAACCATTACATCCTTGCCGTCCTTCTTGCCGTATGCCTCTACTACAAATGCTCCGGTATCTGATACGAGGCCCTCGTCTATGATTTCCTTTATAACTTCAGGATCCTTTGGTGCCATAGGAACATGTTTGCGGACAAGATCATGCGGAACCACCTTTACTCCGTCAACCTCTTCCTCCTCATATGAGAGCAGTCCTGCACGGTAGAGCGGCTCTGAGAACTTGATGCCTACTCCGCCGTACTTGAAGTATGCCTTCTTGCAGCCCTTGAAATACTTATCACGGTTGAAGCCTACGTATACAGGCTCATCATGTGCATGCTCAACAAGTGTTACCTCTTCGTTGTCCATCTCAGGCCATCTTCTTGTGATAGGACGGCTGAAAGGAGTTGTACGTACTATTTCGCCGTCCTCAAAGGCAAATGCATCCTCCTGCATATCTGCCAGAGCTACATCCGGTGACCACCAGAACGGGATAAAGCGCTTAGCCTCAACACCCTCGTAAACCATCATTGCAATGGTATCGCACTCATCCAGCTCATTTACGGCCTTTCTTGCCATTACGCACATAACGCCCGGTGCAGAGCCTGTTCCGATAATAGCTGTTGTATTATTTTCCGCAAACTTCTTGCCGTATACATCATACATGCACTTGATGCCCTCAACCCAGCGGTCGTACTCATCAACATCCATAACCTCGGTAATATTCTCGCAGGCTGAAAGATCCTGATAGCAGCAGCCCAGCTGCATTGCAGCATGGAGCATATTAACTCCGAACTCAAGCGGCATAACATTTACAATAAGCTCACAGCCCTCAGCTGCAGCAACAATTTCTTCTACATGTGCAGCGTTAACCTTCTTCGGAGTGCCCTTCTTCATAAGCTTGCATACAGCCTCTGCAGCAGCAAGATTATAATCGGCGCAAACTACCTCTTCTATGCAGGCTTCTTCATCAAGCTTTCTGCATATAGTTGAACCCTGAGCTCCGCAGCCGCAAACCATAACCTTTTTCATGTTGTTGTTCCTCCTTTTATGTGGATGCTGTGGTCAGATGCTTTGAACCATGGCATCGTTTTAATGTTCGTATCTGTTTAGCACCTTCCGTATTTCGGCTTAAATTGACTGCATGCAGGCAATTTAACGCTGAAATACAGAAGGCGGCCAAGGCCCGAAGGGCCTCTGGCCAGGCAAATCGAGGATTTGCGGAGCAAATTCGAGATGGGTGCTAAACAGTTACGAAATCTGTATTATAGCCTGCTGAGGCTTAGCTTCTGTTCTATCTCTTCTTCAGAAAGCCTGCCGACTGCCGCCTTAAGACTTCTGACAGCAAAAGCATCAAGCTTTCCCTCTGAAACCAGAGCATCAAGCACTGTAAACGCCTTTTCACGGCTTAACGGCTTTTTATAAGGCCTGTCGGCTGCAGTCAGTGCATCATAAACATCAGCAGCGGTAAGTATCCTTGTTTCAAGCATTATATTGTCAGCCTTTAGATGCTTCGGATACCCCGAGCCATCCAGCAGCTCATGATGCGAGGCTGCGATCTCAGCAACATTTACATAATCCTCACTAAAATATACCTCGCTCAGAATCTCGCCTGTTAAAGCGGCGTGGCTCTCCATTACAGCCCGTTCTTCGTTCGTGAGCGTACCTTTTCGTATACTTAACGCTGCGGCTTCAGCTGCTGTAATATAGCTTATCTTCTCTCCGTCAGGCTTTGTGTAGCTGAGTGAGGAAAGCTGCAGTACTCTTGCTGAGGCATCATCCGTTAGATATGCTGCACTGTCTATGTCAGCAATAAAGCTGTATGCTTCGTTAATTTCTATGATACGTCTGTCATATTTCTCTTTGCTTATAGTATTTTTAAGCAAATCACGTTCAAGACAGACACTGATGTACTCAAAACGAAGTCTGATATCCTCAAGACCTCCGTTAAGTCTTGTCTGTTTATTCATAATGCCCAAAGGCACAATCATTTTCCCTATATCATGCAGATAAGCCGCAAGAATCAGCTGTTCAAGTCTCTTTTTATTGAAATGCTCCGGAGCATCATTATAT
>CAVALT010000112.1:0-5609 GCA_963589455.1 Clostridiales bacterium | reverse complement strand
GTTTACAGGCTTGTTTACCGACCTGCTCACAGACTTGCTTATCGGCCTGCTTACTGATCTGCATACGGGCTTAGGCCGGCTGAAGCCTCCGATATATAGCAGCACGTCAGTGATTGCAATAAGACTGCAGCCGCAGCGCCTTAGGTTGCCGTCAAGGAAGAGCTGGCTTCCTCCGTAAAAGGAGGCGGAGCCGCTATTATTAAGTATCTTAATGTAGTCGTGTTTTAAGGTTGTCTTCATAAGTAGAAAATTAAAGTCATTTAAACAGCGTTTCCTTAAGTATAAGTTATAAACGCTGTAAGGCAAAGCACTTAGTGTCTGATGCATATTAATTGCAGATTAATTTCAGGCTTGCATCCTAAGAAAAACATATTATAATAGACGCATAGATAAGAGGGGCGCTTGCAAATTAGCAGGCTGAGATATAGCTGATACGCTTAGACCCATAACCTGATTTGGATAATGCCAACGTAGGGAGGATATGATTTTTCTGAACGGCATCCGGAGAAGGGTGCCTTTTTTATCTGTAAACCCTGAGGAATGTCGGGGGCACCACCTCATTCCAAAAGATATGCTTTAATGCATATCGCAATGCTTTATTCAGCTCGATTATCGGAAAGCATTTTACTGCTGCAGAGCAAGGCTTTAAGAAATGCCGATATAATAAGCATTTCCTTAACCTGCAGCACAGGCGCCGGGAAAATAATACAGGAGGACTTTCGTTATGAAGGATTCTAAGACAAAGAAGATGGCTATAGCCGGTGTGCTTATAGCTGTGGCAGTTGTCGGCAGTATGTTCTCATTCCCGGTGTTCGGCAGTAAATGCGCTCCGGTACAGCATATGGTGAACATACTCTGTGCAGTATTTTTAGGACCGTGGTACGGTGTTGCTGTGGCATTTGCAGCAAGCGTGATCAGGAATCTTACTGGTCTCGGCTCACCGCTCGCATTTCCGGGCAGCATGTGCGGGGCACTGCTCTGCGGACTTGTGTACTATAAGCTTAAGAGTCTGCCGGCAACACTTATTGCAGAGGTATTCGGCACAGGCATTATAGGCGGTCTGCTGGCTTACCCGGTCGCAGTGCTTGTTATGGGCAAGGCAGCAGGTAGCATAGCATTTTATGTATATGTTGTTCCGTTCCTTGTGTCTACAATCGGCGGAACCATCATCGCAGGCTGCATAGTTTATGCACTTAAGGGCTCAGGCACCTTTGCTTATATCAAGCAGCTGGCCGAGTAACATTTAACTGTAGCTGTTCAGCAGATGCCGAACGGATACATATATAAAACACGCTTCAACATTAAGGGCGGCACCTGGAGAAATCCCGGTGCCGCTCTTAATGCTTGCGGGAAACAGCATTTCCCTAAAATGAAGCATGCTTTTTAGCGGCAACAGTTAATTAAGGAAACACTGATTAAAGCGTTCTCTTAATTAACCGTTACAGTTCAGCCATCTGTATAGACTAATTAAAACCGGTCTCTATGTTTCAATGCGCATAAGCATTTCCTTAAAAGCACTGTTAAATTGCAGAAAAATTTAGTATTATAAGGATTAAAAACATTGCAGATGTCATTGAAACGAGGTCTGCAAGGTATTATGGGGGATTAATTTTTATGGCAGAGCTTACCATTGAGGCTTTCGAGAGAGCCTGCGAGGCAGTCAAGAGAGTCACACTCAATACAGATCTTATACAGTCGGATTATTACAGCGAGCTTACAGGCGGACGTGTTTATCTTAAGCCTGAGAATATGCAGCGTACAGGTGCATACAAGGTTCGCGGAGCTTACTACAAGATAAGCACACTGAGCGAGGAGGACAGAGCAAAGGGACTTATAACAGCGTCGGCAGGCAATCATGCACAGGGCGTTGCCTATGCGGCTAAAAGCTATGGCTGCAGAGCTGTCATAGTCATGCCTACAACAACACCGCTCATCAAGGTCAACAGAACCAAGGCTCTTGGAGCAGAGGTTGTACTGTTCGGAGATGTATATGACGAGGCCTGTGAGCATGCACTTGAGCTTGCAGAGGAGCACGGATATACCTTTATCCATCCCTTTGATGATCCGGCAGTAGCAACCGGACAGGGAACAATAGCGATGGAGATATATAAGGAGCTGCCGCTTGTGGACATTATACTTGTCCCGGTTGGAGGCGGCGGACTTGCAACAGGAGTATCAACCCTGGCCAAGCTTCTCAATCCGCGCATCAAGGTTATCGGCGTAGAGCCTGAGGGCGCAGCCTGCCTTACCGCTTCGCTTAATGCCGGCAAGGTGGTAACGCTTCCGGCTGTCAATACCATAGCAGACGGTACTGCGGTTAAGACTCCTGGCTCGGTCGTATTTCCATATCTGCAGCAGAATCTCGATGGGGTTGTAACCGTTTCGGATGCAGAGCTTGTTGAGGCCTTTCTTGATATGGTAGAGAACCACAAGATGATAGTTGAGAACTCAGGCCTGCTTACCGTGGCTGCACTTAAGCATGTGGACTGTAAGGATAAAAAGGTTGTAAGCGTGCTCTCAGGTGGCAATATGGATGTTATAACCATGAGCTCGGTGGTAAAGCAGGGCCTTGTGTTCAGAGAACGTATATTCACGGTATCAGTGCTGCTTCCGGATAAGCCGGGTGAGCTCACAAAGGTTTCATCGGTTATAGCAAAGGCAAACGGCAATGTAATCAAGCTTGAGCATAACCAGTTCGTTTCCATTAACAGAAATGCAGCTGTGGAGCTTACAATTACTCTTGAAGCCTTCGGACATGAGCACAGAGAGCAGATTATCGGTGCACTTAAGGCAGCGGGTTATAAGCCGCAGATCACAAGGACGAATTTCTGATGTTAAGGAAATGCTGATTAAATCCACATTTCCTTAACACCCTCCGGCGGATCGCATGGATTTACTTTTAGATTAGCTGCTTCGCAGCGTAAACCCGGCGTGGGAAACTCTTTAATCAGCGTTTCCTTAACATAAATCATCCGCCACAGGAGCTTTCAGAGGAAAAGGATGATGAGAAGCTATACAGCATTCATTAGTTTAGGAAAGAAAGCATGAACGTCTGCATAGGCAGAGCTAAGGAAACGACATGCAGTAGAAGGAATTATATATGCAGTATTACGGAGATGTATACAGACCGCCGAGTGAGGCGGCAAGCCTTATTATACAGGTGACACTTGGCTGCAGCCACAATACCTGTGCGTTCTGCACAATGTATAAGGAAAAGAGATTTTATAACAGGCCGACTGAGGATGTGCTTAAGGATTTAAGGGAAGTAGCAGCAAGCAGCTACGGAAGAAGAGTCAGACGCATTTTCCTCGCTGACGGTGATGCACTTATAAGAAAAACTGACGACCTTATCGTTATTCTGGATGAGATAGCGAGACTTTATCCGCAGGTCGAGAGAGTGACGAGCTATGCCTCACCGGGAAGTCTGCTTATCAAGAAGCCTGAGGAGCTTAAGGAGCTCAGAGAGCATGGACTTACCATGGTTTATCTCGGACTTGAGTCAGGCTCAGACGAGGTGCTGAAGCTGATGACCAAGGGCTTTACCTCTGCGCAGATAGTTGAGGGAGGACTCAAGGCTAAGGCAACAGGCATGCAGCTTTCGGTTACAGCTATAGCGGGACTCGGCGGAACAAAGCTCTCAAAGGAGCATGCGGAGGGCACGGCTAAGGCACTCTCTGCAATGAATCCGGAGTATGTCGGTGTGCTGACGCTTGAGGTGCACGAGGATACGCCCCTGGAGCGGATGGTTGAAGCAGGAGAGTTTGAGCTGCTCGATGCCGTTCAGGTACTGAAGGAAACAAGGTCTCTAATAAGCATGATGGACTGCCCGGGCTGTGTATTCCGCATGAATCATGCGTCAAATTATCTTACACTCAGAGGCACACTTAACCAGGACAAGGCTGCACTCATTCATCAGATAGACGAGGCGCTATCGGGCAATGTGGATCTCAGGCCGGAGTGGGCGAGAGGCTTTTGATATCATTTTGAAAATTCTGCAGTATATCAGATACAGTGAAGGAGGAAGTGCTGTGAATATAGTATGTCTTGATATGGAGGGAGTGCTTGTTCCTGAGATATGGATAGCATTCGCAGAGGCAACGGGAATACCGGAGCTTAAGATAACAACCAGAGATGAGCCGGATTACGACAAGCTTATGAGATACCGCATAGGTATTCTTAAGGAGCATGGACTCGGCCTGCATGAGATTCAGGAGGTTATAGCAGGCATAGATCCTATGCCGGGAGCAAAGGAATTCCTGGACAAGCTGAGGGCAGAGGTTCAGGTAATCATATTAAGCGATACCTTTGAGCAGTTTGCAATGCCGCTTATGAAGAAGCTTGGATATCCTACAATCTTCTGCAATACGCTGGTAGCAGCGGATAACGGTGAGATAACCGGATATACCATGCGTGTTGAAAAATCCAAGCTCAGCACGGTTAAGGCACTGCAGTCCATAGGCTTTGACACGATAGCAAGCGGTGACAGCTATAACGATCTTGGAATGATCGATGCCTCTAAGGCCGGATTTCTGTTCAGATCTACAGATAAGATTAAGGCAGACCGCAGCGACCTTAAGGCCTTCGAGGAGTATGATGAGCTCTATGCCGCAATAATGGAGGCATGCAAGGCTTGAACCCGCAGTATAATGTCAACCGGAGAACAATATATCTGACCTGTCTCGGGCTGGATATCTATATACTGGCTATATATTCGGCCTCCTACGGTATGTCCAATGCCGGTTCTGCACTGATCGAGCTGATTCCTGATGTCGGAGAGTTTGGCTATGCCCTAAGCGGCATAATCATGATCTGCTCGGTTCTGCTTGGCCTTGTGCTGATCTGGCTTTATGCAAATGAGGAAAAGGAGAGAGGCTGTCTCTTTTATGGAAAAAGCCTCCGTACAGAGCTCTTTTCACGCAGCAAGAGCTTAGGACCTGCGAGATTAGTGAGCTACACAGCCCTGCTGTTTTCACTGCAGCTTATATCTGTAGCAGTATTTGCACTTACTGAACGCATGCTCAATGTGTTCGGGTATACAGCAATGGAGAGCCCGGCTCTCAATATGGACAATACCTTAAGCAGCGCGCTGATGCTCTATGCCGTGCTTGTGGCTCCGATATTTGAGGAAATAGTGTTCCGCGGCTTTATATTAAAGGCACTTAAGCCCTGCGGAAGGGTGTACGCCATAGTTATATCGGCACTTATGTTCAGTCTGATGCATGGAGATATACAACAGACATTCTTTACCTTTGCATGCGGCCTGCTCTTGGGATATACAGCTATGGAGTATTCCATATATGCATCAATACTGCTGCATATTATTAACAACGCACTGTTCGGCGAGCTGCTTGCTGCCGGACGGGAAATGCTTCCTGAAAGCGTATATGTAATAATCGCCTGTGTGCTGATAATCGGAAGCATCATACTTACTATAGTGAAGCTCGTTAGAGGCAGGAAGAAGGCAAGGGCTTATATCCAGGATAATCCGACTGCCGCCGGTTCATACCACGCACTAATTAACAGATGGTTTATTGCATTTGCAGTTGGAATGATAGGCGTGACAATGACGTCGATTGCTTCACTGTAAAGGCAGCTAATCAGCATAGGGA
>CAVALT010000111.1:0-5636 GCA_963589455.1 Clostridiales bacterium | reverse complement strand
CGAATTTGCTGCGCAAATCCTCGATGTGGCTGGCCAGAGGCCCTTCGGGCCTTGGTCGCATTCTGTATACTATCATGAATTTGTCTGCAAGCAGCCAATTCATGATAGTATACAGAATGTGCTAAACAGATACATGAAAACAACTTATGCTTTTGCTGAAATGGCCGGACAGCCCGATCTTCACAAAAGCAAATCTGAGATACGAGGAAACATTTACATGCCGATACGAGTACAGAACGATCTTCCGGCTAAGGAGATTTTGGAGCAGGAAAATATATTTGTCATGGATGAGAACCGTGCGACTCATCAGGATATCAGACCGCTTAAGATTGGTCTGCTAAATCTGATGCCGCTTAAGGAGGCTACCGAGCTGGATATCCTGCGTGCCATGTCGAACACTCCGCTGCAGGTTGATGTAACCTTTGTTGCGGTTTCCTCTCATATATCCAAAAATACCTCGGCTAACCATCTGAACCGCTTCTATCAGACCTTTGATGAGATCAGAAATGAGCGCTTTGACGGCTTTATCATCACCGGTGCACCTATAGAGCTTATGGAGTTTGAGGAGGTTGATTTCTGGCCGGAGATGGTCGAGATCATGGAGTGGACCAAGTCTCACGTTACAAGCACGCTGCATCTGTGCTGGGGTGCACAGGCCGGTCTGTATTATCATTACGGCATTAATAAGTATCTGCTTCCGGAGAAGCTCTTCGGAGTATATAAGCACAGGGTGCTGGACAGAAAGATTCCGATAGTGCGCGGCTTTGACGATGAATTTATGATGCCTCATTCAAGGCATACGGATGTGCATATCGAGGAGGTACGTGCAGATAAGCGTCTCACCATACTTGCAGAATCCGATAAGGCCGGAATCTTTCTTGTAATGGCCAACGAGGGACGTGAGCTCTATATGATGGGACACCCGGAGTATGACCGCATGACCCTGGACCGCGAGTATAAGCGTGATCTGTCAAAGGGGCTTCCGATCCATATGCCTGATAATTATTATCCGGACAACAATCCTGACAATAAGCCGCTTTTAAGCTGGCGCTCCCATGCCAACAATATATATACCAACTGGCTGAACTACTATGTATATCAGGTGACCCCGTATAATCTCTACGGTGCACCGACTGAGTTTTTCAAGGAAGGCTAATTAAAACCCCGATGTTTTCTGCAGCATCGGGGTTTCTTTATAATTAAACATTTACCTTATCAAGTGCCTGTGCGATATCCGCTATAAGATCCTCTGCATCCTCCAGTCCGCAGGAGTATCTGATAAGATCCGGATATACTCCGCAGGCCTCAAGCTCAGCATCATTCATCTGTCTGTGAGTTGCGCTTGCAGGATGCAGACAGCAGGTACGTGCGTCTGCAACATGAGTCTCTATGGCACCGAGCTTCAAGTGCTTCATAAATTCCTCTGCAGCCTTTCTGCCTCCCTTGATGCGGAAGGATACTACTCCGCAGGTTCCGTTAGGCATCTCGCGCTTTGCAAGCTCATAGTACTTATCTCCCTCAAGGCCCGGATAATTTACCGAGTTGACCTTGGCATGCTGCTTAAGGAAGGATGCTACTGCGAGACCATTTTCACAGTGCTTTTTAACTCTTACATGCAGGGACTCAAGTCCGAGATTTAATATAAATGCATTCTGAGGTGACTGTATTGATCCAAGATCACGCATCAGCTGTGCAGTGCACTTTGTGATAAATGCGCCCTGAAGTCCGAATTTCTCCGCATAGGTTATACCATGATAGCTCTCATCAGGCGTCGTAAGTCCCGGGAATTTGTCTGCATGTGCCATCCAGTCAAATACTCCGTGGTCAACTATGCAGCCGCCGACACCTGCTCCGTGTCCGTCCATGTATTTTGTGGTGGAATGAGTTACTATATCTGCACCGAATTCAAAGGGTCTGCAGTTTACCGGTGTTGCAAAGGTATTGTCAATGATAAGCGGAACACCGTGTGCATGTGCTGCATCAGCAAACTTCTTAATATCGAGCACTGTCAGTGCCGGATTAGCTATGGTCTCTCCGAATACAGCCTTGGTGTTGGGTCTGAAGGCTGCATTTAGCTCCTCCTCGCTGCAGTCAGGGTCTACAAAGGTAAAGTCTATGCCCATTCTCTTCATGGTTACTGCAAAGAGATTATAGGTTCCTCCGTAAATGGTGCTTGAGGATACAACATGATCTCCGCAGGAGGCCAGGTTAAATACTGCATAAAATGATGCTGCCTGTCCGGATGAGGTGAGCATTGCTGCGCTTCCTCCCTCAAGCTCACATATCTTGGCCGCAACATAATCATTGGTTGGATTCTGCAGTCTGGTATAAAAATATCCTGATGCCTCAAGATCAAACAGCTTGCCCATATCCTCGCTCGTAGCATACTTGAAGGTCGTGCTCTGAATGATAGGTATCTGTCTCGGCTCGCCGTTGCCCGGAGTATATCCTCCCTGGACGCATTTTGTTCCCAAATTGTAATCTGACATATATTCTCCTCCTTTTAAAGCAGTCTGATGCCGCCAAAGACTGACTGTATCAGACCGCACACACAATTAGAGAATACTGCATTTTTGATCGTCCGTAAAGGATAATGTGCATCAGTTCAGCAGCTGCTGCAGCTTTAATTTGCTTTGCTTTGCAAATCCTCGATGCAGCCGGTGCTGAACAGATCTACCTTAAAATAAGGATGTCAAGGGCAGATATATTTTTCCCTGACATCCTTGAGATTGAAACTGTGATTACATTTAAGGAAATGCTGATTAAATCATCATTTCCTTAATAAAAGCAGGTGCCCTGAATATCAACGCTCCTCTATATGCTCCATGCCGCAGCCTATAATGGTGCGTACATGCTCATCATCAAGCGAATAAAACGAGAGCTTGCCGTCTCTGCGGCTTTTGATCAGCTTGGAATGCTTAAGTATCCTGAGCTGATGGGATATTGCGGAAACCGTCATATTCAGGCTCTCCGCCAGCTCGCCTACACTCACCTCATCATTATTGAAGAGAGAAAAAAGTATCCTAATCCTGGTCGAATCACCGAATATCTTGAAGAGCTCAGCGAGATCATAAAGCTCGGTCTCATTTACATTTTTATAAGGCTCTGACATGGCTGCCTCCATTCATACTATGATATCAGGGTCAAAAGCTTCATAAGCCTCTGCAAGCTTGTTTGCAGGAGGACTTTTAAGCTTGTGACCCGCAAAAAGATGAAAATACTTTTGACCCCAACATTATTTATATTATAAGCGCGGTGTGATGCGGCTGTTACGGCCCGATGTAATCGTTTTTCAACTGCTGCAACCCGTTAAAGTTTCCTTACATACAGCGCTCTTATTGCATTCAGTACAGCGAGCACCATTACTCCAACATCTGCAAATATGGCTGCCCACATATTGGCGATGCCCAATGCTCCAAGTATGAGGCAAAGCACCTTGATGCCGATTGCAAAGTAAATGTTCTCATATACAATTCGCATGCATTTTCTGGCTATCCTGATTGCCTTAGGTATCTTGACAGGATTATCATCCATCAGCACAATATCCGCCGCTTCTATGGCCGCATCAGAGCCTAATGCTCCCATGGCAATGCCGACATCCGCACGGGAAAGCACCGGCGCATCATTTATTCCGTCTCCTGTAAATGCTGTTTTATCCTTAGCTCCCTGTGCTGCTATTATTTCTTCTAATTTATCGACCTTGTCTCCCGGAAGAAGCTCGCTGTAGACTGCATCAAGCTTCAGCTCTGCTGCAACTGCATCAGCAGTGTTTTTCACGTCTCCGGTGAGCATGACAGTCCTTATCCCAAGTGCCCTGAGCTGTCTGATTGCCTCTGCAGAATCAGCCTTAATCCTGTCAGATATGATTATACAGCCTGCAAATTTGCCGTCGGCCGCAACGTATACTGCAGTCCCAGGCTTATCTGTTCTTATGTACTCAATGCCGAGCTCATCCATCAGCCTGGAGTTGCCGGCAGCTACCTGTATGCCGTCAATCCTTGCCTGCACACCATGACCGCTTATCTCCTTAACCTCGGAGATGCGCTTATTGTCAATGCTGCCTGCATAAGCCTTCTGGATACTCAGTGATATCGGATGCGTAGAATAGCTCTCTGCGTGTGCTGAAAGATCAAGCAGCTGCTCTCTGTTAAGCGAGCCCTCAATTATATCTGTAACCTCAAATACACCCTCTGTCAGTGTTCCTGTCTTATCACAGACAACGCTTTTAACTGAGGCAAGGCTCTCAAGATAAACCGAGCCCTTTACAAGCACTCCGGCATTGCTCGCCCCGCCTATTCCTGCAAAGAAGGTCAGCGGTATGCTGATTACAAGTGCGCACGGACAGCTTATTACGAGAAATGTCAGTGCTCTGTATACCCAGGTGCCAAAGGCTGCCGGGTGTCCTGAAATCATATTGATTAACGGGACTGCCAATGCAAGGATAACGGCAAGTATACAGACTGTCGGTGTATATACCCTTGCAAATCTCGATATAAAGTTCTCAGAGCGTGATTTCCTTGAACTCGCATTTTCAACCATCTCAAGTATCTTTGAAGCAGTTGATTCGCCAAATTCCTTTTCCGTTCTGATAAGAAGCTTTCCGGACTGGTTAATACAGCCGCTCTGAACCCTGTCACCGACCTTGGCATCTCTCGGAACACTCTCGCCGGTCAATGCACTTGTGTCCAGCGTACTGATGCCGTCCGTTATGACGCCATCTATAGGTATCTTTTCACCGGGTCTGACAACTATGATGCTTCCGACCTCAACCTCGTCAGGATCAACACTCTCAAGCTCCCCATTTTCATTTTCAATATATGCAGTATCAGGGCGTATATCCATAAGCTCGCTTATGTTCCTGCGGCTTTTGCCGACCGCATAGCTCTGGAACAGCTCGCCTATCTGATAAAAAAGCATAACGGACACACCCTCAGAATACTCCCCGAGAGCAATAGCTCCTACCGTAGCCACAGCCATAAGGAAATTCTCATCACAGGGCTGCAGCGATTTAATGCCGTGCAAAGCCTTTTTAAGGACATCATAGCCAATGATAAGGTAAGGCACCATATACAGGCAGAACCTGACAATATTATTATCTATACTGACGAAATGCAGTATAACCATGATAAGTGCTGACGCTATTACACGATACAGCACCTTTTTCTGTTTTTTATTCATAACTGCTGCTCCGCAATAACTCCGAATAACAGATCAGAGGAATATCTCGCAGTCCTCCTCAACCTTCTTGCAATTTGTAAGAACATCCTTCATAACGCTCTTTACGTCTGCAGCGTCCTCAAACTCAACATTCATCTTAAGTGCCATAAAATTAACTACACAATCCTTAACACCGTCCGTATTCTTTGCAGCAAGCTCCATCTTATTGGCGCAGTTTGCACAGTCAACATCGATCTTATAGCTCTTTTTCATGGTTGCTTCTCCTTTTTATATATACTATGGTTATCTGGAATAACATTTGAACAACTGTTCAAATGTTGGTTTCATTATACCGCAATGTATATAAGTGTCAAGCATAATTTGGAGTAAAGAAAAAGGAAATGACGTTTTAGTCATTTCCTTTTTAACGACCCGGATGGGGTTCGAACCCACGACCTCCGCCGTGACAGGGCGGCGCT
>CAVALT010000110.1:0-5644 GCA_963589455.1 Clostridiales bacterium | reverse complement strand
CCTCAAGCTTGCCGTAGGTTGCCGCACTGCTTGTAAGCTTTTCAAAATCTACCGTTCCGGTCGCAGTTGTATTGCCGTCATATGTCTTGCTGTCAAGGCTGCTCAGTACAGGTACCAGCGGAGCCTTCTTTAACTCAAAGGCTACTATATTGCTGCTTGCCGCATAGTAATTATCTGATTCATTAACCTTGACATAAACATACCAGGTACCGGCTGTGATTACGCCTGCCTTGCCTGCTGCGCGGGCTGCTGTATCCTCAGCCTCTATCTCAGTCCAGGTCTTAAAGCTGTTCTTGTTATCCCTGTCCTTGCCGAAGTAATATTCAACCTCTCCGGTTTTATCCTTGGCAGCATAATCAACGCAGCTTGTTAAGTCATCGCCGTAGAACAAGGTTCTCGGGCCGAGCGTAACGATATTATAAGCCCTGCTTATAACTATCTCATGCGCTTTGTACTCTACAGGGCCTTCAATATTATCGCCTCCAGGTATCGTGACATAGACATAATATTTTCCTGCAGGATACTGATTCTTATCTCCGCTTCTTACTGCCTCAGTCAGGACTCCATCCTTATTCTGGTAGAGCTTGACCTCAACATCGCCGTAGCCGCTGTACTTGCTGTCAATGCTTACAAAGCCGCGGTCATCAGCCGGCTCGCTTCCATAAGAAGGAACGATATATTTTACCCAGGATTCATCAAACTTAGCCTTGCCTACAGTCATGTCTCCAAGATACAGCTCCTCAGCTCCTATTATGTCATCCTTTTCATCCTTGGTTGTAACAAAGATGCCGTAGGTGCCTGCCTGAGTAACTGCTGAATAACTGCCGCTGTAGGTGTTATTCTCGGTATTCTTAAGCTTGTAGGTCACATAGTCGATCTCAAATTTATCCTTATATTCGCCTGCCTCGTTCTTCTCTACCGTTGCAGTATAACCGGTATTGTCGTTGACATATTTGAGATTGTCCTTAACTGTTACCTTAAAGTCATCTGCCGTAAGCTCTGCGCCGCTTATCATAGCTTCGACCTTGGTCTGATCATCGACATAGGTCTGATCCTTCAGACTGTCTGTCTCAAGCTCGTACCATACTGAGTAATCATTATCATTATAGCTGTCAGTATTAACTATCTTAAGATCAGTTATATCGAAGGTACTTGTACCTGCGTCCGGAGAGGTCCATGCTGCCTTGCCGCTTACGCTAAGTCCATTGTCAATATGATCCTTAAACCACTCATCATTCGGTATGGATGGATCAGATCTCTCAAACCAAAGCTTCCAGTCTCCGTCTGCTATATCTTTCGTACCGTCCCAGGCCTTACCCTTAACATACTTAACATGTACCTTAAGCTTTGCCTTAGCCAGCGTTACGTACTTCGGTGCACTGAGAGTATCTTCGTGGTTATCGTCACCATAGACCTTGATCTTGATGTACCACTCCCCGGTGCCATCCGGCTCGTCTGTATACTCACCGTCAATCGTTCTGCTGAATACATACTCATACTTTTTAGTATCCTGCTCAGTGATGCCGGTATCAGTCTTAAAGCTTAATATACGGGTATCCTCACCAAAGTGCCAAACCTTGGCTGCTCCAAGGTAGATCTGATAATCACCCTTTACTATTTTTACTGTTCCGAGGGATACAGGCTTAGCTGCCTCATTGACATTATCGCCTCCCGTGCATTCAGCTCCGAGATAATATTCTCCGACCTTATAGTATCCAGTGTCCTGATCGCGTTCTGCTTCCACAGTAAGTGAAGCATCAGTATAGAGCTTTACACTGATATCTCCGTACTTGCTTACCTTATCTGTAAGGAGCTTCGCTATATCGGTATCATTTCCGTACTTTCTCTCAGAGGATATCTCAAACCAGTTCTTATTTATGTCTCCCTTGCTGATGTTAAGCTCGCCTACCAGGAGCTTATCTGCGTGGCTTATGCCATCCTTTTCATTTTTGGTCGTAACAAAAATTCCGTAGGTGCCTGCCTGACTTACCTCATTGGTATAGCTGCCTATATACTGTCCGGACGCATTCTTTTTCTTATAGACTATGCTGTCAACGTCAAAGTACTTGCCCTTTGTCTCATCATCCTCTGACATCACCATAGGCTTAACAGCTGCCGTATGCTTTCCGTCATCTCCTGTATAGCTCTGAGATACATCTGTTACCTCAAAGTCATATACATCAAGAGTCCTGCTTTCAGTAGTAAATCTTACCTGTGCCAGCTCACCAACTCCCTCTCCGATCATGCCGCCATCCTTGCAGACACCTGCCGCATAGAAGGTATAGGTCGTGTTCTGAGACAGTCCGCCTGCATCTATGGTAAAGCTCTTCGTCGACTGCACTTCCTTCATATATATGCCATCGGCGCCCTGGTTAATCTGAGCTTCACAGGCTTTCTTAAGCTGTTCAGGAGTATAGTTCTTATATTTGTCGAGCCTTGTGTAGTAAACAGCCGTCAGATCCTTGGTTGCACTTCCTGTAAGCTTAGCACTATTGCTGGAAATGCCGCTTGCGCTAAGACTCAGCTTATCGTTTGCCGAGGTGTAGATATTCTTAAACGCTACAAGCTTGGCACCGTTGGTCTTTGATATCCTGCCGTTTGGTACGCTGACATTTGTCGCTGTATCTCCGGTATTGTATTCATTTCCTCCAAAATTGTACTCAACCTGCGCACTGTAGCCACCAATCTTATCATTAGTCTCGGTGATCGTGTACTGTCCCTGGTTTGCCGGTACCTTCTTATAGAAATAGCTGCCACTCCTGGTGAAGTCCTTTAAGGAGTATGTATTTTCCTCCTTAGTCTTCTGGTTAATCACTTTGATGCTTACTGCAGCCTTCATTGCATCAATATCCGGTATTACTCCGTCTGGATAGAATCTGAGCTCAAGCGCACTGTCATAGGTATTGGTAAATGCTGCCGTAGCTTCACTTCCGTTTTTGTTAAGGTGGAAATAAACAGCGGTACCGCTTATATCCGAATCCTTTCTCCTGCCATCGGTGTCATTCTTCTCGGTATCGAGTCTGTAGTTGTAGCCTGCGATATTGCCGCCGCTCTGCGTAATAGCAAACAGCTTGTTGTTGACTGTGTCTGCCTTGAGCTTTACCGGAGCACTGGTGTAGAGTCCCGTCTCGCTGTTCTTTGTAAGCTTACCGAACTTAACTGTCTGCTTCTTGCCGTCAGAATCTTCAATCTCATAGCTGATAGCCTCTGCTGCTTTAGCTATGTCTGCCTCTGACACACCGTTCAGGTACTTGAAGTCCTGAGTGAAGGTAAGCCAGGATGCCTTTGCCTGCTTAAAGGTATAGGATTTGAAGGTATGCCATGGTCCGGGATTATTAATCTCAAGCTCAACCGAATCTGTATTTTCAGCTATGTAATCATCATCCTCTGATACCTGGCTTACATAATATTTCTTATTTTTATCAAGGCTTACAAAAAATGTGGCAAAGCCTGTTTCAGGAGTAATAACCTCGTTATTATCATTAACCTCTGCGTTAACGCCGGTTGCCTTAACAACCTTGCCGTCCTTATCCTTAACAACAAAACGTATACCCTCGATACCTTCATCAGTATCCGTATCCACTGCCCTTATGGTATACCAGTAGCCGTCTCGCCATCCTTCAGGCCATGCAATATCTTCATCATAGAAATTTATATTTGCTTCGGCAGTGGCACTTATATCCTTCCAGGCATCGCTGCCCTCATACTGACCCTGGCATTTAACATGCAGCTTACCAGTCGCTGGTACACTTTTGCCATCCGGGTCGGCATAGCAGGTAAAAGCAACCACATACACCGTTCTTTCGCTGTTTTTTGGAAGACTTACCGTAATCAGGCTTGTACCATCATCATTTTTAGTACAGCTTTCCTCATACGCAGATGAGGCTACCTCTTTTCTATTTTCTGCGGTTTTTCCATCCTTAGATAAGGTGCACTCATATAAATGCAGACTTCCATCCTTAATGCTTTGTCCGGATGACAGATTGAGCTTAAGCATAAGTCCGTCCGGGATAATGAGCTGACTCTTATTAACCAGTGCTTCATAATCTATGGTTGCATTTTCATGTACTACACCTTTAACAGTACAGTTTATGCTAAGACTGCTGGCTGTTATATAATCGCGTGTATACTCGATAGCATAGTACTGAGCCTTTGCGCTTTTGATCTGATCTGCCTTGATTGCTGCTGTACAGATAATCTCGTTGGTCCGATTATTATAGGCTGCGTTAGTAAGCATCTCCTTGTCAGCAGCACGTACTGTAAATGTTATCTTATGCTCCTTGGCATTTACTCCGGCCTTGTCATCCAGAGGATAGAAGGTAAGTCCCTTCTCCTTATCATAGGTGTAGCAGGGTCTGTAATCATAGCCCAGGTACTTCTCGCAGTACTGAATCTTATTACCATCAATCAGAACATCATATTCATCCGGAACTGCCTCCAGTACAGGCGCTTTGATTTTTTCCTGTCCGTCCACATCACATCTGCCCAGGTCAAAGGTAATGGCTATGTTATTCAGGGTCATCTGGTTCTGATTATAGGCAATCTCGTATGTTACAGTGCCGTCAGTATAATTGTAGCCTGACTTTTCGCCTTTGTCGTTACGCTGATCAACTGAAGCTACATTTATAACCCAGCTCTGACTCTGTGCCTCATCATCAGCATAGGCGGCAAGGCTTAAATTATTCTTATTATTAATTCGGGATCCTATGCGGGAATTGCGTGCTGTGTACATCTCAACTCTCATTGGCACTTTATGCCCGCCAAAGTTATTGGATGCCCAGTACATATCGTCTTCGCTGCTGTCGTTGACAATATATCCGGTTGTTACGGTAAATTCCAACGCCTTTTTATTGGCAAAATTTTTATACTCTTCATCATTGTCTGGGGTTCCTATCGGATAATATACATTCAGCATGTACACATTTTTTGACGTATCTATACCCAGGGTCTTTTTTTCATTATCATCCAGAGCCTTGATCCACGAATATTTGTCTCCCGCATAATAGGTAAGCCCATTGTACGGAAGGCGATTCCTGATTTTATCAGAGCTTATCTCAACCTCCTTGCCTGTGCTGTCTGTCCACTTGAAATCCTGTATGCTCTTAAGGTCACAGCTTTTGTCAAGTATCAGCAGCGGCATATAATCTATATAATCACCGTAATTACCGTTAACCTTAACCTTCCATTTGAAGGTATGAGTACTCCTGTCATAACCATTATCACTGTAGGCTGCATCATCCTGGCTGGTGACATGCTTAAGCGTAATCTGACCGGTTATGCTGTCGAAGCTTACATATGGATCCACCTCAGGTCCGAAGGTACTGTATGCAACGTCGTTGATAGTGTCAAAGTATACGTTAAAAGCTAAGTTGAGTCCTGAATGGCTGATTCTTAAAATGTCATCCTTATTTTTTTTATCTTCCTTAAGCTTGATTTTATAGCTTACCTTAAAGGTATGATCTTCGCCTGACGGGATTTGCTCAATTACACAGCTCCAGTTAACGTTGCTGCTTCCGTTAATATAATTAAGGTCATACTTTATGGGCTTATCTGTTTTATCAGTTATATCTTCACCATCATAGTAATATCTGAAATCTGACGGTTCCTCAAAATCAGTTCCCAGACTAGCAAATTTCTGCTGCAT
>CAVALT010000109.1:1008-5655 GCA_963589455.1 Clostridiales bacterium | reverse complement strand
GTGTCAGGCTACCGTGCAGCCAGACGCTTTAAGGATATAAGAGAGTCTGTACTGCTTAATGATGAAGAGCTTGAGCCTGTAAGATATGCCATAGACAGGCTTATCCGTGAGCAGAGCTATCCGGAGCATCAGCTGCGGGCACTGCTGGATGACCTGCTGGCTGTAACCGGAAGAAATCCGGAAAATGAATATTAAGGACAATCAGTCACATAATCAGGCACAGAAAAAACAGGATAAAAGGATATTGATTTACCATATATAGAGTGATATAGTAGATGTCACCACAAGATATTGTGGTCTGATAGCTTTAGATGGTAAATACCGCAGGGCTATGCTTTGCGGTATTTTTTTCGCTTTTTTTATTTCCATGGATTTTTCAGAGCGGGAGACAGAGGGGGTACAGATATATGAATGTAATCAAAAGAAACGGATCAGAGGTCCCTTTTGATATCGAGAAAATCAAAAGAGCCATAGCCAAGGCAAATGAAAGTGTGCCTGAAGAAATACGCATGACAGCTCTGCAGATAGAACGTATCGCTGAAAGCGTTGAATTTTCATGCTTCAAGATGAAGCGATCACCATCTGTCGAAGAGATACAGGATATGGTTGAGTACCAGATTATGGCGCATGGTGCTTATGAGGTATCCAAGAATTATATCACCTATCGCTACACTAGGTCGCTTGTGCGCAAGTCTAATACGACAGACGATAAGATTATAAGCCTTATAGAGTGCAACAATGAGGAGGCCAAGCAGGAGAATTCAAATAAGAATCCTATAGTCAACTCCACCCAGCGTGACTATATGGCCGGAGAGGTATCCAAGGATATCACAGAGAGACTGCTGCTTCCCCAGGATATAGTTGAGGCACATAGGGACGGAATAATACATTTCCATGATGCGGATTATTTTGCTCAGCACATGCACAACTGCGATCTGGTCAATCTGGATGATATGCTGCAGAACGGAACCGTCATTACGGGCACACTGATCGAGAGACCGCACAGCTTCTCGACAGCCTGCAATATTGCAACCCAGATTATTGCACAGGTGGCCTCCAACCAGTACGGCGGTCAGTCGATAACTCTCACGCATCTTGCACCCTTTGTTGATGTAAGCCGCAAGAAGATACGCAGAAATGTGGATGCTGAAATTGAGGCGATTAAGGCCGAGCTCAGTGATGAGCAGAAGGAGCAGCTTGTTGAGACCAGGCTGAAGGAGGAGATACGCAAGGGCATACAGACTATGCAGTATCAGGTAGTCACGCTCCTTACCACCAACGGACAGGCTCCTTTTATCACAGTGTTCATGTATCTCAATGAGGCCCGCTCACAGCAGGAAAAGGATGATCTTGCCATGATCATCGAGGAGATGCTGGAGCAGCGCTATCAGGGAGTTAAGAATGAATCAGGCGTATGGGTAACGCCGGCATTTCCAAAGCTCATATATGTGCTTGAGGATGACAATATCACCGAGGACTCCAAGTACTGGTATCTTACCAGACTTGCAGCCAAGTGCACCGCGCGCCGTATGGTTCCGGATTACATCTCTGAGAAGAAGATGCTGGAGCTTAAAGGAGATGTATATGTCTGCATGGGCTGCCGCTCCTTCCTTACACCGGACAGATTTACTGATGCCGGCATAGGCAATATAGCCAAGGCTAAGAATTATGAACCAGGCAAGCATAAGTATTACGGCCGTTTCAATCAGGGAGTTGTAACAATCAATCTGCCTGATGTAGCATTGTCCTCTTACGGTGATAAGGACAAGTTCTGGGAGATATTTGATGAGAGGCTTGAGCTCTGCCACAGAGCACTCCGCTGCAGGCATGAGAGACTGCTCGGCACACCGTCGGATGTTGCACCTATACTCTGGCAGTACGGTGCACTCGCAAGACTTGATAAGGGTGAGACCATAGACAAGCTGCTCTACAACGGATATTCGACGCTGTCGCTCGGATATGCCGGACTCTATGAGTGCGTTAAGTATATGACCGGCAAGAGCCATACAGATCCTGAGGCAACACCGTTTGCCCTGGAGGTTATGCAGAGGATGAATGATAAGTGCAATGAGTGGAAGAAGGCTGAAAATATCGATTATTCCATCTATGGCACACCGCTTGAGTCCACGACCTATAAGTTTGCAAAATGCCTGCAGAGGCGCTTTGGCATAATCAAGGGCATAACTGATAAGGGCTATATAACCAACAGCTATCATGTACATGTTACAGAGCATATCAATGCCTTTGACAAGCTTAAGTTCGAATCACAGTTCCAGGCATTGTCACCGGGAGGAGCCATAAGCTATGTCGAGGTTCCGGATATGCAGGACAACCTTGAGGCTGTACTTGAGGTTATGAAGTTCATCTATGACAACATCATCTATGCTGAGCTTAATACCAAGAGTGATTACTGCCAGGTATGCGGTTGGGACGGAGAGATAGAAATCGTGGAGGATGAGTCACATAAGCTGATCTGGAGATGCCCGAACTGCGGCAATACCGACCAACAGAAGATGAATGTGGCGCGCCGTACCTGCGGTTACATAGGCACACAGTTCTGGAATCAGGGCCGTACTCAGGAGATAAAGGAAAGAGTACTGCATCTGTAATTATCAGGGAAATGCTGATTTGGTCAGCATTTCCCTTTAATGCTTTCAGCGGATACATGGATTTATTTATGAAAATGCTGATTTAATCAGCGTTTTCATAAAAGCCTCAGGCGGATTGCACGGATTTGCTTTTGGATTAGCTGCATCGCAGCGCAAATCCGGCGGTGGAAACGCTTAAATCAGCGTTTCCTTAGAAATTGCGCTGACCTTCATGCACAAAACCGCTGTTCGAACCGCTTTAATGAGCATTATCCTAATGCAAAGGGGAACTGCCTGAGAGTCTGACTTTCATGCGGTCCCGGTCTGAATATCCGGAAAGGAATAACACGATATGCATTACAGCACAATCAAGGACTGTGATATAGCTAACGGAACAGGTGTAAGAATAACACTCTTTGTTTCAGGCTGTACAAACCACTGCAAAAACTGCTTCCAGCCTGAGACCTGGGATTTTGAGTACGGAGAATGCTTCGATCGTGCGGTCGAGGACAGACTTATAGAGATGCTGAAACCCTCATACATACAGGGACTTACGCTTCTTGGAGGAGAACCGATGGAGCCTGACAATCAGAGGGCACTGCTGCCCTTTGTAAAGAGGGTCAGGAAAATTCTGCCGGATAAAAACATATGGTGCTTTACAGGCTTTACCTATGAGCTGCTTAAGACTGACGGCAGTCATCCACGCTGTGAGGCAACAGATGAGCTGCTTGATCAGATAGATGTGCTTGTTGACGGAAGGTTTGTAGAGGAGCTTAAGAGTCCTGCCCTGCAGTTTCGAGGCTCGTCCAATCAGAGACTGATCGATATGCATAAAACAAGGGAAGCGGGCGAAGGAAGAGTGATTTGTCTGCCTGACAGAGACAGAAAGATGCAGAAGCAGTAAAGCATGGTGTGCTGTGGTGCAATACAAAACCAGGCTGCAGACGGTAGATAAAATTATGTCAGGAGCGAAGCTTGCTCCACACTGTGTGTTATACAGTAAGCTTCAAAAAATATAACTATTCAGCACATATATCGAATTTGCTCCGCAAATCCTTAATGTGGCTGAACAGATAAAAAAGATTAACAAATCGCACATTTTTATGCTGAAAATTTTGTCCCTGGTATCAGGGAATAACTACGGTTGGAGAAAGACCATATGACAATCAGCAAGGTATATATAGATATGGACGGAGTACTGGCTGATTTTGACAGAGGTGTCGAGGAGCTTGCAGGCGTTCCGAGGCATGATCAGTCAGTGCACGATGAGGAAAAAGTAGATGCCATGTGGGCCGCAATAAGGAAGGTGCCGCATTTCTATAACAGACTTGAGCTTATGCCCGAAGCTGCAGAAATGTTCCGGAAGATATATGATGAGTTTGGTGAACGCTGTGAGATACTTACGGGACTTCCAAAGCCCTGGCGCAATATTCCGGATGCGGCCGCAGATAAGACTGTATGGGTAAAACGGCTGCTGTCGGAGGATATTAAGGTAAATGCAGTGATAAGAGAGGATAAGATCAGATTCTGCAGTGACAGAGGATGTGTCCTTATAGATGATCTTAAGAGCAATATAAAGGCCTGGCAGAAGGCCGGCGGAACCGGGATACTGCATACATCACCTGAGACGACAATTGCCGAGCTTATGAGACTTGCTGAAGACGGTCAGGCTGAGTGTTAAGGATTTGCTTTTGAATATTGGTAATTGTTTACCGCCCATCTCGAATTTGATTTGCAAATCCTCGATGTGGCGCTGTAAAGATACAAATAAAACAGATGCAAAAAAACCTGCATCATACGATACAGGTTTTAATCGAGGCGACAACCGGATTTGAACCGGTGATCAAGGTGTTGCAGACCTACGCCTTACCACTTGGCTATGTCGCCTTATTAAGCTTATTCAGTTTACTACGCCGACGACGATAAGTCAAGGGCTAATTTTATAACATATCAGATTGCTCCGCACTCCGTGCTGCTGCAATCCTAAAAAACATTCATAACATTCCTGATAAAAACCGGGGCATTTACAGTGATTCAGGTTTTTGCGATTTACGTCAGG
>CAVALT010000109.1:0-998 GCA_963589455.1 Clostridiales bacterium | reverse complement strand
AAAAAAAAAAAAAAAAAGTCTTCATGCAGGCAAGAAAAGCACCGGATTTTGCAGCTTTTGACCCTGGTATCATATTGTATTATAATAAAGCACCGTGAAACGCAGAACATAACGGGGGTTAAATATTATTATGATATGCACAGGCACATTGATCAATACAGCAGCCATAATTGCCGGCGGAGTTATAGGACTGTTTGCCGGCTCACTGCTTAAGGAACGGCACAGGGATACGCTTATGGCAGCCTGCGGTGTCTGCATAATGTTTATAGGCATAGCCGGTGCGCTTCAGGGCATGCTTACCGTAGATATGAGTGACGGCAGGATAGTCAGCGGGCAGTCCATGCTGATTATAGGCTGCTATGCGATAGGTGCGCTGATAGGCGAGATAGTTAATCTGGAGGATAAATTTGATGACTTCGGAGAATGGCTGAAGGCCAAGAGCGGCAATTCAAAGGATGCAGGCTTTGTCAATGCCTTTGTAACCGCGTCGCTGACTGTATGCATAGGTGCTATGGGCATAATGGGTTCAATAGAAGACGGAATCAATGCAGACTACAGCATACTCGAGGTAAAGGCCACACTGGATTTTATCATTATCATGGTAATGACAGGCTCGATGGGCAAGGGCTGCATATTTTCGGCAATACCGGTCCTGATATATCAAGGTGCGGTAACTCTGCTGGCAAGCCTCTTAAAGCCATTTATGACAGAGCTGGCACTTGAGTATATCTCCATGATAGGCTCAATAATGATATTCTGCATAGGAATGAATCTTGTATTCGGTAAAAAAATACGTGCAGCCAACCTGCTTCCGGCCCTGATAGCCGCGGTGATAGCTGCACTCGTCTGAAGATTGCGGCAGCACGAAGTGCGCAGTAGTTCGATATCAGTGTTAAAGGCAGAAAAAACCTCCTGTGGACTTGCCTGCAGGAGGTTTTTTGAGTTAAGGAAATGCTGATTAAATCAGCATTTCCTTAACAGCCTCCGGCGGATCGCAC
>CAVALT010000108.1:0-5663 GCA_963589455.1 Clostridiales bacterium | reverse complement strand
TGAATATATTCAGTCACATACATACAAGCACTGTCTCTGCTGACTCTGCAGCAGCGGCTGATTTGCTCTCAGCTTCTGCAGCAGATACAGCTGATTCGACCGCTGAAACAAACTCAGAGGCTTCTTCTGATGCTTCCGCTCAGGACACGGCCGATGCCGCTGCTGCCGATGATAAGACAGCAGCCGTCAAAAACGATGACGATAAGACCAGTGTCCGCAATCACCGCAGACGGATCATAAATATCATAAGAGGCTGCATAGGGCTCTTATGCTTTTTTCTGATGCCCTATATATCCTTCTGTCTGTTTGAAACAGTTACAGGCAATCTCAGCAATATAAATGATACCCTTGTTTTCTATAATACTGCTTTTAACCTCTGTCTGTACCTTGCAGTATTCGGCATAAGCGGAAGCACCCGCATCTCCATTCCTCTGGTATCGATTCCGCTTCTGATTCTGTCTGTGGCAGAGACCTTTGTCGTTGACTTCAGAAGCCGGCCCATCATGCTGTCTGATCTTACTGCCTTCAGTACTGCAATGACCGTTGCTGATAATTATGTATTTGAATTTACCGATGCAATGAAGCAGTCTGCTGCAATAATTGCAGGACTTAATGTTATTGCTCTGCTCTGCCCATTCAGAGTTCGCAGACTGAGGGCAAGAGCAGCTCTGTTCGCGGCATGTGCATTTACAGTCACCGGCTTCTGCTATGACTTCTATACAAGAGTGCGCCCTGCTAATTTCTATGATATCAACTCCTGGGATCCGGAATCAAGCTATGAGAGTGACGGCTATGTATTTGCAACGTTCCTGTCTCTGAGATATGTCGTAAAGCAGGCGCCCTCCGGCTACAGCCAGGCTAAGCTCAAGGCTATAGTTGATGCTGTTGAAGCAGATTCATTTCCGACAGCCTCTGCAGCCTCAGGCTCTGATGACGCTTCAGCCTCCAACGGCTCATCCGACGCCGGCTCAGATTCTTATACAAATGCTGACAGCAGTCTGTCTGCTTCGGGCGGCGGTTCAGTCGGTTCAGCCGCTTCAGACGGCAGTGCGGCTTCGGGCACTGAGGCTGAAGCTGAAACTGCAATCACACCGGTCAACATTATCTGCATAATGAACGAAAGCTTCTCAGATCTCAGTGTTGCCGGCAATTTCACCACCAACATTGACTATATGCCTTTCTGGAACAGTCTTACTGAAAATACTGTCCGCGGCAGTCTCTGTGTTCCGGTATTCGGATCAATGACCAGCAATACAGAGGCTGAGTTCCTGACAGGCGACGCTATGGCTCTGCTGCCCTTTAATTCCAATGCCTATCAGTTCAATATTAAGCCGGGAGCTCTGTCACTTGTCAGCACACTTAAGAGCCAGGGATATCGTGCCGTAGCTATGCACCCCTACCCTGCCGAAAACTGGAACCGCAAGCGCGTTTACGAATATTTCGGCTTTGATGAATTCTATGATATTGAGGAGTATGAGCTTGATGAACGTCTCAGAAACTACGTCTGTGATGCTTCGGATTTTGCTCAGCTTATACATCAGGTTGAGATAAAGGATTCACCTGAGGACAAGCTTTTCCTGTTTAATGTTACCATGCAGAACCATGGCGGCTATGCTGAAAAGCATGACAATTTTGATCAGGAGGTATGGCTGACCGGAGAGCTTGAGGGCAAATATCCTGAGGCTGACCAGTATCTGTCACTGATCAAGCGCACAGATGCTGCCTTTGAGGGACTGATAAACTATTTCAGCAGCTGTGATCAGCCGACCATGATAGTTATGTTCGGAGACCATCAGCCTGCTGTAGAGGACGAATTCTTCAACGAAATTGCCGGAATATCAGGTGATGAGATTCCGGCCGAGGACAGACTGATCTGGTATCAGACACCGTTTGTGATCTGGACCAATTATGAACAGCCGTCGGAGAATATGGGCAAGCTAAGTGCCATGTACCTGTCCTCATATGTGCTTAAGCTGTCAGGGCTTGAGCTCACTCCTTATAATAAGTATCTTCTCAAGCTGTCTCAGGATGTGCCGGTTATACATCCCTTAGGCTGCTATGACCTGAACGGTACCTACTATCCCTGGGCACTGGCCGACACATCAGCCTGCCCTTACGGAGATGAGATTCTGAATTATGAGTATCTTGCATACAATCACAGCATGGATACCAAGAAATATACCAGGGCCTTTTCTCTGTCTGAAGCTTTTGTTCCTGACTGATACCGCACTGCTGTGCAACTCGTGCCCCTTGCTGCTGAAAATGCAGCGGGGGCTTTTTTATTGAACACAATTAATTCACATTTTAATTAGCACTCATCTCTTGCAAGTGCTAACAGTTTGTTGTATATTATAGTCATCAGAAAGAAAAAAGCAGCTGTTTCGTTACCGTGCAACGTGTAAACGGAACAGCTGTTCTGTATCAGATAATCAGGAGGTAAATCATTATGAACATTAACAAATTTACCCAGAGATCCATAGAGGCCGTCAACGGATGTGAGTCAGTTGCATCAGAATACGGCAACCAGCAGATAGAACAGGCTCATCTGTTATACAGCCTGCTGACGATAGATGAGAGTCTTATCAGAAAGCTGCTGCAGAAGATGAATGTCGATACGGATGCATTTACCGCAGACCTTACATCGATTATTGCCGGCTATCCAAAGGTAAGCGGCGGAGGCAGCATGTACTTCTCCAACGACTGCAACCGTGTGCTTACCGAAGCTGAAAATCATTCAAAGGCAATGGGTGACGAGTATGTAGCTGTTGAGCATCTCTTCCTGGCACTCTTTGACAGAGCTGACAGGGATATGAAGAGGCTCTTTGCAAAATACAATATTACAAAGGACGGATTTCTCAAGGTGCTCTCTGAGGTAAGAGGCAATCAGAAGGTCGTTTCAGACAATCCGGAGGCAACCTATGACACACTTAACAAATACGGTACCGACCTCGTTAAGCGCGCCGAGGAGCAGAAGCTTGATCCTGTTATCGGCCGTGATTCTGAGATTCGTAACGTAATCCGTATACTGAGCCGTAAGACCAAGAACAACCCGGTGCTTATCGGTGAGCCCGGTGTCGGAAAAACCGCTGTCGTTGAGGGACTTGCCCAGCGTATTGTAAGCGGTGAGGTTCCTGACAGTCTTAAGGACAAGACCATCTTTTCTCTTGATATGGGCGCACTTATTGCAGGTGCCAAGTACAGAGGTGAGTTTGAGGAGAGGCTTAAGGCCGTGCTCAAGGAGGTATCCTCCTCTGACGGAAGGATTATCCTCTTCATTGATGAGATTCATACCATAGTAGGTGCCGGCAAGACAGAGGGCTCTATGGATGCGGGCAATATGCTTAAGCCTATGCTTGCACGAGGCGAGCTTCACTGCATAGGTGCTACTACTCTGGACGAGTACAGATACATAGAAAAGGATCCTGCTCTTGAGAGACGTTTCCAGCCTGTTACTGTTGACGAGCCCTCGGTAGAGGATACCATTTCCATACTCCGAGGCATCAAGAGCCGTTACGAAACCTTCCACAATGTCAAGATTACTGACGGTGCTCTTGTTCAGGCAGCCGTACTCTCAGACAGATACATCTCTGACCGTTTCCTGCCAGATAAGGCCATTGACCTTGTTGATGAGGCCTGTGCAATGATCAAGACAGAGATGAATCAGCTCCCTGCCGAGCTTGATGACAAGGAGAAGCGTATCAGACGTCTTGAGATCGAGGTCAGTGCCCTTAAGAAGGAAACTGACAAGCTTTCAGCTGAGAGGCTTGCCGAGCTTCAGAAGGAGCTGGCCGAGCTTAAGGATGACTTTAATGCCCAGAAGGCTAAATGGGAATACGAGAAAAATTCAGCCGACAGGCTGTCAGAGCTCAGAAAACAGATTGAAGAGCTTAAAAATGAGGCTGAGCTTATGCAGCGTAAGGGCTCATATGAGGAAGTCGGCGCCATACTCTACGGCAAGCTGCCTCAGCTTCAGAAGGAGCTGGAGGAGGCTGAAGAGAAAACCAAGTCTGAGGACCACACTCTTGTCCATGAGAGCGTCAACGAGGATGAAATTGCCAAGATTGTATCCAAATGGACAGGCATACCGGTATCCAAGCTTTCAGAAACCGAACGTGCCAAGGTTCTTGCTTTGCCTGAGCAGCTGCATATGAGAGTTGTCGGACAGAATGAGGCCGTTGAGAAGGTCTCTGATGCTATAGTCCGCAGCAAGGCCGGCATTAAGGATCCGACCAAGCCGATAGGATCATTCCTGTTCATGGGACCTACCGGTGTTGGTAAGACCGAGCTTGCCAAGACTCTTGCCGAGGCACTCTTTGATGATGAGAACAACATGGTGCGTATCGATATGTCGGAGTACATGGAGAAGCATTCAGTGAGCCGTCTTATCGGAGCGCCTCCGGGATATGTAGGATATGATGAGGGCGGTCAGCTTACCGAGGCTGTAAGGCGTAAGCCATATTCTGTTGTGCTCTTTGATGAGATAGAGAAGGCTCACCCAGATGTATTCAATATACTGCTGCAGGTGCTTGACGACGGACGTATTACCGATTCAAAGGGCAAGACCGTTGACTTTAAGAATACAGTCATCATACTTACCTCGAACCTTGGATCGCAGTTCCTGCTTGACGGCATCGGTGCCGACGGTGAGATAACCGAAGATGCCAGAGCCTCTGTTGACCAGCTCCTTAAGCAGAGCTTCAGACCTGAGTTCCTGAACAGACTTGATGAGATCATACTCTTTAAGCCGCTTCAGAAGAGCGATATATCCAGGATCATTGATCTGTGCATAAAGGATATCAACAAGCGTCTTGCCGACAGAGATATGCATCTTAAGATGACACCGGCTGCCATAACCTACTGCGTGGACAATGGCTATGATCCTCAGTTCGGTGCCCGTCCGCTTAAGCGTTTCATTCAGAAGAATGTTGAGACGCTTGCAGCCAAGGCCATACTTGAAGGCAGGATAATTGAGGGCAACACCATACTTATAGACTGCCGTGACGGCATCCTTTCTGCTGATCGCGAGTAAGCAGCCAAATGCCGCCTCTAAGAATTACTGCGGCCAGCAGGACTATCATCAGGCCCGTCAGGCTTCCGAAGGTATCTATCAGTACATCGGTCACCTGCGAGCCTCTGCCATCTGAGAACAGCTGTATGCTCTCATCTGCCACAGCAGCTGCAAGTGCGATAAGCAGTCCGTAGCTCCAGTGATAGAAGGAATGCCTGCCTGCTGCCAGCAGTCTGAGCCCGATAAGTATGCCCAGGACATCATATTCACTGAAATGCGCAAGCTTGCGCACAAAATGATCTGTAACATTGCCCCTGCCTGCTATAGGCTCAAGCACAGGTCTGATTATTGCTGCTACAATATGGCTTTCCCTTGAGGACTGTGCTGCCGGCATCATGGAATGTGCCCATATAAAAAACAGCCACAGAACAATCAGGACTGTAAGTATGCTGACAAGCTTTTGTCTTATACTGCACAGTCCGTGTTCATTAGCTGCATTATATTTTTCTGAAATAAGGTTGAAAATTGTATTGTTATTCTGCTTCATATTTTTAAAGATTGCAGGAGCATATAATAGGGAAATGCTTATTAAATGTATCTATTCAGCACCTTCAGTATTTCAGTATGAATTGACTGCTTGCAGGCAAATTCATAC
>CAVALT010000107.1:0-5761 GCA_963589455.1 Clostridiales bacterium | reverse complement strand
AATGATCTGTATGACGGAAACGGAATCCTCTATGATGATGTGACAGGAAGCAAGATCTATGAGGGCGAGTTCAGCCGCGGAAAGTTTAACGGTAAGGGAGTCCGGAGTGATCCAGCTACCGGAATTGTAATCGAACAGGGTATTTTCCACACAGGCGTGCTGACTGAAGACAGCAGCTCAGACGATGGCAAGGATGCGACCGGTGAAGGCAGCACAGGAGCAGGTGCCGCCGGCTCCGGCGGTACCGGAGCAACAGCTGATTCTGCAGCAGTCGGAGCCGGCAATACGTCCGGCAGCACCGGAGCCGCAAGCGAAACGCAGCCGGCAGCTTCTGCAGCTGACGGAGGCACATGGGGCCTTGGCTGAACAAGGCACAGACCTGATTGTTTATTTTCTCAGGAGGTAATAAAAAGGTATGTCTTTTTGTGTAGTAAGCGGTGCGATGACGTACTGCAGTATGGGACTGACTCCGTCGATGCTCAATGTGCTGCCTCTGGCAAGGTGCATATCCAACGGCAGGCCTGTTGCAACTATTATGGATAACATACCTATGGTTAATGTTATGCCGTTCGGGATGTGCCGGTCGCTGCTAAATCCGACAGTGGCATCAGCTACAGCGCTGCAATTTGGCAGGCTGACACCTATGCCATGTATACCCGTGACTCCGGCACCGTGGATACCCGGAGCTCCTACAGTGCTGCTCGGAGGAAGGCCTGCACTCAGCAACAGCTCAAAGCTGATGTGTGCGTATGCCGGCATTATCTCCATTGCAAATCCGGGAGTATTTAATACACAGGTGCCGTAAGCCATTTATAAGGAAATTAAGGAAACGCTGATTAAAGCGTTTCCTTCGCCCTGTCTGCAAATCCGTGCGATCCAGCGGAGCTTTTAAGGAAATGCTGATTTAATCAGCGTTTCCTTAAACAGAGATAAAAAAACAGCATTCCGTATTGAAGCTTAACGGAAAGGAGACAGCAAACCCATGGGACATGAACAAAAGAGGCATATATCGGCGATTACAGCAGCCGTTCTCTTTGCGTGGGCTGTATCTATGCTGATTGTGCTTTCCAATTCCTTTATCACATTTACCGGAGTACAGAATGTCCGTTATTCGGACAATATGATCTATGGTGTCAATATCCGGAATACCAGAAATGAGCTCTTCGCAATGAATGCCGACACTGGTGCAGGACAGTTCCTGAGGATTCATCAGATCGGAATGGACGGCGTTACGTCCTTTCCGGCTCTGGAGATCTCTGATGACGGAACAATCTATCTGGTGCGTGAGCACTATCGTGACGGGAATGTGGATGCCATGGAGCTCGTCAGATGGAATCTTGCGAAAAACCGCATTGAAACGGTACAGAAAATTCCTGATACCAAAGAAAAAAATCTGACCGGCTTTGAGGTAAAGGATGACGGTTGGTATTTTCTTTATTATGAGGAGGATGCACAGGGCAATTCCTCAGAGGTGGCTTATACGCTGACAACGGACGGACAGTATTATAAGCTGAATTCTACTAATGATATAAACTGGGACCGCGGCATTTCAGGTGTATCGATTTCATCGCTCCCGTTTAAAGGTGTACGCCAGAGGACGGGCGCTATTGTCGCACATATTGTCATAGTAATGCTTGCGGTTCTCGCTGCGGAGCTGCTGTTCTGGATCTGCAGTATATGGTGGAGATCAGGACAACGCAAACACCGCAGCCTTATACGGATGGCAGTTTTCACAACAGCAGCCTTTGTGATTTTCATGACTGCCTTCAACAGGCTTATGAGAACTGTGGTATTTAATTATGTTTTAAACCACAAAATCTACAGCTGTGAGGCAGAAGCAGAGATTCTCTCAAAGACGATGGATCAGACTCTTCTGGATAATCTGACTGATGGAAGCCAGGCCGTTGATACACTCGAAATGCAGCATATACTTGGCAATCACTGGAGCCTGTTCACCGGTGTTATTGTACACCGAGGCAATAAGCTTGCAGTGGAAGGAGATCTGTTCCACCGTGGAAGAATGGAAACAGTACTAACTGCAGGCTCGCTGAAGGATCTGGTGGATAAGGCATTAATAACAGGAGAAAAAATAAGCACCGTCTATGCTGCACGCCGCGGCGTAAATGCACTGGTGCTGCAGCCGATAAAAACCGAATCAGGAACTGAAGCAGTTATCTGTGTCAGGGCACCGATGCGGCAGTCTCTTTATGACGCATACATGATCCGGAAACATATAATCAGGATCTGCTATGCATTATTTGCCGTAATTCTGATGATAACCGTCGCACAGGTGCTCTGGTGCCTTGCACCGCTGAGAAAGCTGAGATGGGCGATGGACGAGCTTACCGCCGGCAATCTTAAAGCCAGAGCTCCGGTCAGAGGCCACAATGAGCTCGCTTATGCAGCTATAGAATTTAATCGTCTGGCGGATCAGCTGGAGGAAAAGCAGGGTGGAGCAGATCTCTACAGGCGTTTTTATGAGGCATTTCTTCCGATGAATTTTCTAAGAAGGATTACCGGTGAGCATTTTCCGCCTTCGTTTAAGGCAGGCTCATCCACTGACGCAGAGGCTATTTTCCTGTCCCTGCGTATTCCGGACAGCATATCCGGAGGAGCTTCCGAGGATAATACTTCCGAGTGTAAAGCTTCCGGATGTAAAACTGAAGGAGTCAGCACCTTGCTTTCTGCTCTCGTACAGATTGTGGAGGAAAACAGGGGAAGTGTTCTGGAGTTCCGTGATGACGGACTCACCGCAGTATTTACAGATGCCCTGAAGGATGCACTGTTGTGTGCACTTCAGCTCCAGCGAAAAACGCAGGAGGAAACAGGAAAAAATGCATTTATGGGCATGACAGCAGGAAAAGCTGAGGTTTTTGTAGCCGGCGGTGAGAAGCGAAGAGAGATATATGTGAAAACACCAGAGGAGACGGATATTCTGCTTGAGCTTTCGGAGCTTCTGTCTAATGCCATGATTGTATCGATGAAGCCTGCAGTTATTCTTAATGCAGAGAGAAACGGATTTCATTTCAGAGGGCTTGGCAGAATCAGTCTGGAGGCATACAGCTCCTCATCAGAGCTTTATGCTCTGATGGATGCCGAGCTACCGGAGGTCCGCAGTAAACGGGAACGTACTCTGATAGATTTTGAAAAAGGTGTAAATGCTTATGCATCCGGAGACTATTTTACCGCACGCAGGCAGATGATTTGCTGTCTGCTTGCAGATCCGGATGACCGTACGGCAAGATCCTATTGCCTGAATTGTGAAAGAAAGGAGCCTCCGGCCATATGCGAGGCAGCCCGGTAACCACTCCGAAAACAAAAAAGAGATACCTGATGACGCCGTACGCAGCGTTGGAGATCTTTATTATTCTTCTCATACCGCTGACCCTTGCAGCTGTCCATATGTACAGAATAGGCGTGTCAGCCATGGTCAGCTATGAAGCAAAGCAGCTGAAGACGATGATGGTTCGCAGTGCGGAGACCGGCACGGAGCTGATCCATATGGAGGGAAGAAGGACTGCAGAGGAAGGAAGATATCTGGATCTCGCTGAAGCCATGGAGAAAATCGATGCGATAGATTTTGGTCCGATCAGCGATCAGAACGACGGCGAAAACGGCAGGGAAAAGTCTACGATTGCCCTGGAGCAGGCAAAGCTTCAGTTCTGGTATCTTGTAGTCAGAGGAGATGGCAGAACCCTGCTGGTCGACAGCACTGCCGGAACAAGCAGAGAGCTTACTGAAGATGAGGATCTGTTTGTTAAATGCAGTGAGGCGGCAGCAGGCAGCGGAGCTGTGCAGTGGGAGCATGAAGGAGCATATTTCAGTCTGTTTTTAGAGCCAATTGACGGTCCGCTCACATTTGAGGGCAGTCCGCTGCTGTATAATGTTGCAGACGGAAGCATCGGCATGTTTGTAAAGGGAGATCTGTCCTTTGTTGAGGATTCCGTCAGGGGACGCGTGCTTATGTATGTACTGATCCTGTATGGCCTGCTGCTGATTATTCTTGCAGTCATGTGTATGTCAGTTCACAGATCCCTGCGTGTTCTTCGTGATATGAGAGGAATGATGCAGAGATATCGGCTTGAACAGAAGCCAATCAAGGAGGAGCTAAAACGGCTTAAGGCTATTGTCAGAAAGCAGGGCGGAGATAATGAGCTTAAGAATCTCGCTGAAAGCTTCTATGCTATGGCAGGCAATCTGCAGGACTATCAGGATACGGTTGACAGCATAAGGAATAAATATGAGCCCTTTGTTCCGGAGGCAGTGCTCAGTAAGCTTTGCAGGAAGAATCCGTTGGATATCAGGCCGGGAGACACTGCAGAGATTACAGGTGACCTGCTGGAGCTTCGGTTTGAACCCAGCTGCGAAAGCACTGACAGCAACCGGCTCCTTGCGGAAGCCTGCGAGCTTATAATGAGCAAAGGCGGCATGGTTGTATGCATTGCAGAATCAGGACTTAAAGCAATCTTTCCACTGACCGGATCAGGTGCGGCTGATACCTCCGGATCAGAGAGCGCAGCAGAGGAGGCAGCTGAGCTTATACAGAATCTCAGAAGAGATAATACAGTTGCTGAGACAATCAGAACAGAGCTCCGGCACGGAACATACCGTCTGCAGGTAATAGGAAGCGCAAAACGGATGACTATACGTCTGGATGAGAAAGAAGGCTTATAATGCCGGGTAAGGGTAAGAAAAAGCGTCCAGGCCTGATAGATGATTTCGTTATCATTGACGGGCTTGAACCGATAGGAGAAGCAGATAAGCGTTCTGTTCATTCCATGCCCGCACTGCGTCGTTCAGGCGGTAATGAGGCAAATCAGCAGCTTCAACAGCATGAATTTAAAAGATATTTACAGCAAGATAAGTACTGATCATCAGATGAACTTTACAAAAACAATTGACAGTCTGGTACGTATAGTGATGATGGAGAATGCACAGGTTACGGTGCTTCCTGCTGATAAAAAGAAGCAGGCTCCGGAGAGATAAGGCTGAAAATGAGCAGATATGTCTGCAGATGATATGAAGTAAAAACAGACGGCCATAGAGCTGGCTGAGAAAGGAAGCAGCAATGCCTGGCGGCAAGGATAAAAAACAGAAAAAACAGCAAAATCACACCGGTTTTCTGGATGATTTTGTAAATGTTGAAAGACCGGAACCAGCCGGAGCGGGCAGGAATTCAATTCCCGAGCTGGAGCACTACAGCAGCAATGAACTGAATCTGCACTTTGCCAATCTGCGTTCTAATGCGAATGAAGCCATGCGGGAGGAAGCTGAGCATAAGAAGAGGGAACAGCAGAAAAGCGGCTCAGTAAAGGATCAGAATGGTTCGGCACCGCAAAATGAGTCAGCGGATGATATAGATTTTGTGCTTGAGGGATTAGAGGACATCAGTCTTGGATCGAACAGAGGTTCTCAGCGTATCAGCAATCAGATTGATAACGGCAATCTGATTAACAATGAGGGTAATCAGGCAGTGCAGGAGCAAGTACCTGCTCCAATGCAGGCGCCTGAACCGGAGCGTGTACCAGCAGAACCGCAGCAGATACCCGAACCTCAGCATGAGCCTGAGCCACAGCAGATACAGGCACCGCAGCAGGCAGCGGAACAGCAGCCTCAGCCTGTACCGGTGCCTATACAGGAGCCGGACAATCAGCAGCTCGATGCTCAGGCTCAGCTTGATAACCCGGCACCTCAGCAGAACCAGGTCAATACCTTTGTGCCGCAGCCGCAAGCCCCCAGGAGCAAATGGAGCAAGACAGCC
>CAVALT010000106.1:5434-5824 GCA_963589455.1 Clostridiales bacterium | reverse complement strand
TTTGCTCTGCAAATCCTCGATGTGGCTGGCCAAAGGCCCTTCGGGCCTTGGCCGCCTTCCGTATTTCGGCACGAATTTACCTGCGAGCAGGTAATTCGCACTGAAATACGGAAGGTGCTGAACAGATAACATAGAACAATACAGGTATTTTGCGGGAGGCTGCCGTGCTGATACGGCAGCCTCCCTTTTGCGGTAAGCTCAGCAACTCACGTTGCTAATCTGTTTAAGCGCCTTTTATTAAGGAAATGCTGATTTAATCAGCATTTCCTTAAATGTTGCGTACGGTACTGTTAGGGAAAGGCGGCTGATTACAGTCTTCTGCTCGATTAGGAACGTTGAATACCTACTAAATATATGTTATTATTAAGTAAAGTTTGATTTGAACAGCAT
>CAVALT010000106.1:0-5424 GCA_963589455.1 Clostridiales bacterium | reverse complement strand
AACAGCATTTCCTTAAGTAATGCTGCAAAGGAGGAAAGGTCATTAATGAAAATATCTACAAAGGGACGGTATGCCCTGCGTCTGCTGCTTGATCTTGCGCAGAATCAGAATGACGGCTTTGTGGCACTGAAGGATATAGCCGACAGACAGAACATATCAAAAAAATACCTGGAGCAGATAGTGCCGATACTGAACAGGTCGGATATACTTAAAACTAACCGCGGATATCAGGGAGGCTACAGGCTGGCCAAAGATCCTTCAAAATATACCATAGGCATGATACTGAGGCTTACAGAGGGCAGTCTTGCTCCGGTGGCCTGCGTGGAGCAGGATCCGGTAGAATGTGACCGCTGCATGGACTGCCTGACTCTTCCGCTGTGGCAGGGACTTAACAAAACCATCAATGAGTATCTTGACGGTATTACGCTTCAGGATCTTCTGGACTGGCAGAAGGCTAAATATGCCAACGACTACTGCATCTGATACACAGCCTGAAAGTGAAAACAAAAAAGCGTCTCGCAGGAGACGCTTTTATTATGAATAACAGGACAAATTTCCTGGCGTACATCAAGGCCATTCCGGCGCGGGAAATGCATTAATCAGCGTTTCCTTAATAGCAGGTCTCAAGATATACAAATTCCTTTTTAAGCTCATCGGCACTTATGACTCTTCCCCAGTGTACGGTATTTTTATAGGCACCCTCTGCAACTGTTATGGAATCTCCGTTATTCTGAAGCACGATAACCGAATGGGTATTATTCTGAATACGTATATGATCACCGGTTCGTATGTCTGACATATTGAGTCTGTAGACTGTACGCGGTTTAGCCGGCGAATCCTCTGTACCGTAGAGACGGTCCTGTAGCAGAAATACAAAGGCTGCACAGGCATAGCCGTAGCGGCGGCCTGAGATATACTGCTTCTCGGCACCCCAGTGCGTACCCTCTGGAATCAGCTCCTTAATCTCCATAAGCTTTGCATAAGCCTCGTCGTCAGTGAGTGTCGAATGGGTAGCTGTCTCATAGGTATAGCCGGTATTAATGGGATTGATATCCTCAGAGGAAATTGTGGAATGCATGGCACCGGTCAGAACGTTTCCTCCCGGAACCCACTGGTCAGGATATATCCTCACGCTGCCGTTTTCAGTCCAGGCTCCTCCTGAATTAACAGTCCACGAGCCCTGAGCGTCATTAACCGTTGTGCCGCCGAGCATATAGCCGTCGGAATTAAAATAATAGCATTCGGCAATGCCGTCTCCGTTGCCGTCGATCCAGGCCCATCCGTTTTTCTGAACCGAACCGTCATCATTTATCCACTGCCAGTTGGTAATTCCGTCTGCACTTTCAGGCTTCTGAGAGTCCTGCGTCCAGGTTCCGGCAAATGCAGCAGACGGAGTAAGACAGACAATAAGCCCCATCACAGCGGCAAAAATTAATTTTTTCTTCATCATAGCTGAGCGTAGTTAGCAAATACTAACAAATACATCGTCAAAACATTAACAAAATATATAAAAAATGCACAAAAAATCTATAGCTCAGATATCGTTATATGGGTTATACTTATTCTGCACCATTCTATGGTATCACAGATAGAGAATATGTCGATAGTATAAAGTGATTATTTGTATTTTTTCAGCAAATTCGAGATGGGTGCTGAATAGTTACGTTTATTTACATAAACCATAGGAATCGGGTAAAGATTTGAGTTTACAGAAATGAGGCAATTGCAATGAGTCGTCTGGATGTTAAAACACCAAGCAAGGTACAGACCATAGTAGATCAGATGTACCGCAATATGGAGCACCGTATAGCAGCCAGCCCGCCGGGACTCTGTCCTGTTGATATGGCGCTTAATTTCCTGAGTCTGTGCCAGGCACAGACCTGCGGCAAATGCGTACCGTGCCGTATTGGACTGGCTCAGCTAAATGCCATGCTGCATGAGGTGCTCGAGGGCGAGCCTGAGCCTAACATAATACGCCGTATTGAATCCACAGCAAGAGTAATAACACGCACGGCCGACTGTGCCATAGGCATCGATGCGGCACAGCTGGTGCTGATGGGACTTGAGGGCTTTAAGGATGATTATGAGGAGCATGTATACCGTCACAGATGTATAGGCAGTCTTAAAAACCCTGTGCCCTGCGTGGCGCTCTGTCCTGCCGGAGTGGATATTCCGGGATATATTGCACTTATCAATGAGGGACGCTGTGAGGATGCGGTAAGACTTATCCGTAAGGATAATCCTCTGCCGGTGGCCTGCGCATATATCTGTGAGCATCCCTGTGAGGCCAGGTGCCGGAGAAACATGGTTGACGATCCACTTAATATAAGAGGACTTAAGCGCTATGCGGTGGATCATGCAGGTGATGTACCGCAGCCTGAGTGCGCAGCTCCTACGGGACGCAGCATAGCTGTTGTTGGAGGCGGACCGGGAGGCTTGTCAGCGGCCTATTATCTTGCACTTATGGGACATAAGGTAACCATATTTGAACGACATAAGGCACTGGGAGGCATGATGCGCTACGGTATACCGAATTATCGCCTTCCGCGTGTGCTTCTTGACAATGAGATCGAATCGGTGCTTTCACTGGGCATAGAGGTGCACTGCAATGTTGAGATCGGCAGAGACATAAGCTTTGATGAGCTTAAAAAGGAATATGACTGCCTGTATCTGTCTATAGGCGCACAGAATGACCGCAAGATGGGCATAGAAGGAGAGGAAAGCGAGGGCGTTGTTTCTGCAGTAGAGCTTCTGAGTGCTATTGGTGACGATGAGCTGCCGGACTTTAAGGGCAAACGTATTGTGGTTATCGGAGGCGGCAATGTTGCAATGGATGTAACGCGCAGTGCCATCAGACTTGGAGCGGCAAGCGTTTCGGTAGTATACCGCAGAAGACAGGTCGATATGACTGCCCAGCAGGAGGAGGTTGAAGGAGCAATTGCCGAGGGCGCAGAGGTGCTTTCGCTTGAGGCTCCCATCAGGATAGAAACCGATGACAGCGGCAGGGCTGTGGCTCTTATAACACAGCCGCAGATAATCGGAGAGATAGATCCCAATACCGGACGTCCTCAGCCTAATGTATCTGAGACCCCGGAGCATCGTATACCGGCAGATCTTATTATCATTGCAGTAGGTCAGGGTATAGAGAGCAAGAGCTTTGTACAGAGCGGCGTTAAGATACAGAGGGGAGGAACCTTCCTCGCGGAGTCGGATACCAAGCTTCCTGAGCTTGACGGAGTATTTGCAGGCGGTGACTGCGTAACGGGACCTGCAACGGTTATAAGAGCAATTGCAGCCGGCAAGGTGGCAGCCGCCAATATAGATGAATATCTTGGATATCATCACGAGATTACTACGGATGTAGAGGTTCCGGCACCTGTATTCAAGGATCTTAAGGCAAGAGGCCGCATAAGCATTTCCGAGAGAGATGCAGCTGAGAGAAAATCAGACTTTATGTGCATTGAGTGCGGATATACGGATGAAGAGGCGCATAAGGAGTCCGGACGCTGTCTTCGCTGTGATCATTTCGGCTACGGCAATTTCAGAGGAGGTCGAACCAACAGATGGTAAGCTTTACAATAAACGGAAAGAATCTTAAGGCCAGAGAGGGTGCAACCATACTTGAGGTGGCTGAGAAGAACAATATACCTATACCGCATCTGTGCTATCTTAAGGATATAAATGAGATTGCAGCCTGCAGGATGTGCCTGGTTGAGGTTGAAGGAACCGAACGCTATCAGCCTGCCTGCAATACGGTTGTAACAGAGGGCATGGTGATACATACTAATTCACCGGGTGTCAGAGAAGCAAGGAAGACCAACCTCAGACTGATACTGTCACAGCATAATGTCAACTGCGCAGTCTGTATAAGAAACAACAACTGCAGCCTTCAGTCGATGTGCAGTGACCTTAATATACATTTTCAGCCGTATGAGGTAAAGCCTGAGAAATCAAAGCTTGATCTTACTGTGCCGGTAGTGAGAGAGGCATCAAAATGCATTAAATGCATGCGCTGCATACAGGTCTGCGACAGGGTACAGGGCATGCATATATGGGATCTTACCGGAACCGGCTCAAGGACCACTGTTGATGTATCCTACAGCCGCAAGCTTAAGGATACAGACTGTACCTTCTGCGGACAGTGCGTTACACATTGTCCGACCGGAGCACTTACCATCAGGGACGATACCATAAAGGTCCTGCATGCACTTGCTGATCCTGATGTCGTAACAGTGGTTCAGATAGCTCCGGCTGTCAGAGTTGCCTGGGGTGAGACCTTTGGACTTTCAAAGAAATATGCCACTGCGGGAAGACTTGTTTCTGCTCTTAAGAGCATGGGCTTTGACTATGTATTTGATACGAATTTTTCGGCGGACCTCACCATCATGGAGGAGGCAAGCGAATTTATACAGAGATTTACACACAGGGGCAAGCATCGCTGGCCGATGTTTACCAGCTGCTGTCCCGGCTGGGTCAGCTTTGTAAAGTCACAGTATCCGTCATATGCTGACTGTCTGTCTACAGCAAAGTCGCCTCAGCAGATGTTCGGTGCGGTTGCCAAGAGTTATTTTGCCGAAAAGCTGAATATAGATCCTGAGAAGCTGTTCGTGGTATCGGTAATGCCGTGTTCTGCAAAGAAGGAGGAGATAAAGCTTCCGGACATGAGCTCGGCCTGCGGAAAGCCGGATGTGGATATTGTGCTTACAACGCGTGAGATGTGCAGACTGTTCAGAAGTGACTTTATAGTTCCGCAGGAGCTGGATGAGCAGCCGTTTGATTCACCGCTTGGAAGCAGTACAGGAGCGGCGGTTATCTTCGGCACAAGCGGCGGAGTTATGGATGCGGCACTCAGAACGGCTTATTACATGATAACCGGAAAAAATCCGAATGCGGATGCATTTTCAGAGATAAGAGGAAACAAACCGTGGAAGGAGGCTGTATTCGAGATTCCGGGAGCCGGCAGAGTGAAGGTTGCTGCGGTGAGCGGACTCGCAGATACACGCAGGCTGATGGAGGCTGTGGATGACGGCAGCGCGGACTATGATTTTGTAGAGGTTATGGCCTGTCCGGGAGGCTGTGCAGGCGGCGGCGGTCAGCCTATACATGAGGCAAGGGAGCTTGCAGGAGACAGAGGAGCCATGCTTTGGGAGCTTGATAAGAACAGCGAGATCAGATATTCGCATGAGAATCCTGAGATTATCAGTCTGTACAGAACGTATTTTAAGAAGCCGCTGTCGGATAAATCTCATGAGCTGCTGCATGTTCACGGATATCTGAACCGCAGGGAGCACTGACGAAGTACGTCGGATAGTTTTGCGGGTTCCGGGTTTCAGGCTCTGAAATCCTCCCACAGGCAAAAAAAGCATCCGATTTTGTATCTGTTTAGCACCTGTCATATTTCAATGTGAATTGCCTGCTTGCAGG
>CAVALT010000105.1:4123-5826 GCA_963589455.1 Clostridiales bacterium | reverse complement strand
GTCATGTATATGATACATATTGGAACCAGACGGAGACATAATTTTTTTGAAAAAACAGGAGCGAACAGCTTGAGAGGAATAGAGAGAGTTAAGGATATAGTGAGCCATTATGAGGAGCTTATGAATGCGCTGGCGGAGCCGGGTGCGGCTGATAATGCAGAGCGCTTCAGGAGGCTTCTTAAGGAGCAGTCTGATCTGCAGCCGATAACTGAGGCCTACAGGCGCTATGAGCAGGCGGTCAATGACCGGGATGCAGCTCTTGAGATGCTTGAGCATGAAAATGACGCAGAGCTTCGTGATATGCTTAAGGAGGAGCTTGCTGATGCACGGTCTGTTATAGAGCAGGAGGAAAATGAGCTCCGGGTGCTGCTGCTTCCTAAGGATCCTAATGACGACAAAAACATTTATATGGAGATAAGAGCAGGAGTCGGCGGAGATGAGTCGGCTCTGTTTGCTGCTGACCTCTACAGAATGTATCAGAGCTATGCGATGAAGAACGGCTGGAAGACGGAGCTTGCCTCCTTCAATGAAACCGGTATAGGCGGCTTTAAGGAGATTACCTTCATGATAGACGGCCGCGGAGCCTATTCAAAGCTTAAATATGAATCAGGAGTGCACCGCGTACAGAGAGTTCCGGAGACGGAATCCGGAGGACGCATACATACCTCAACCGCAACAGTTGCGGTTATGCCGGAGGCTGAAGAAGTAGATGTTGAGATCAATCCGAATGACATACACTGGGATGTATTCAGGGCATCAGGCAACGGAGGACAGTGCGTCAATACGACAGATTCAGCCGTAAGACTTACACATTATCCTTCAGGAATAGTTATCCATATGCAGGAGGAAAAGTCACAGCTTCAGAATAAGGATAAGGCTATGCGCATACTGCGTGCACGACTCTACGAGATGGAGCTTGAACGCAAGCAGAACGAGGAGGCGGATCTCCGGCGTTCACAGATCGGAAGCGGAGACCGCTCGGAGAAGATACGAACCTATAATTTTCCGCAGAGCCGTGTGACTGATCATCGCATTAAGCTCACACTCTACAGCATTGACAAGATTATGAATGGTGAGCTGGATGAGCTCATCAATGCACTTATAACTGCCGATCAGGCCGCAAAGCTTTCTAAGATGGAGGCGGAGGACTGATGATACACGAGCTTGATACGGAACAGAGCACAGCATATGTGCCGGAGCAGCCGGAGACGGCTGAGGCAGGCGGCAGTTCAGCAGATAAATCCAAACCTGAATTTGAATATAAATCTGAACCGGAATCTGAACCCATTGTCTCGATATCCTGCATTACCTTCAATCACGGCAGATACTTAAGGCAGGCACTTGACAGCTTCCTCATGCAGAGGACGGATTTCCGGTTTGAAATCCTGATACATGACGACTGTTCAACAGACGATACGATAGCTATTATTAAAGAATACACGGCCAAGCATCCTGACATCATTGTACCAATGTATGAGGAGGAAAATCAGTATTCAAAGGGCATTTCCAATATAAGCGGGGTATTTAATTTTCCGCGGGCAAAGGGCAGATATATCGCAATGTGCGAGGGTGATGATTACTGGTCTGACCCGGATAAGCTGCAAAAGCAGTTTGATTATATGGAGGCACATCCGGAATGTGCGCTTTGCTGTCACGGAGCAGAGCTTCTCTCTGAGGACGGAGCATTCAGAACGGTCTTGGAG
>CAVALT010000105.1:0-4113 GCA_963589455.1 Clostridiales bacterium | reverse complement strand
CATTTATAGCAAAAAAGGAAAATATCCCGACGGCCTCCATGTTCTTTCGTACGGAGTATGCAAAGCAGCTTCCGCAGTGGTATTTTGACTGCCCGGTAGGCGATATTCCGCTGCAGCTTGCAATGCTTATGCATGGAAATGTGTATTATTTTGCCGAGCCTATGAGCGTATACCGCATGGGCAGGGCAGGCTCCTGGGGTGAAAGCATGGAGTCTGATAAGGCAAGAGAAAAATGGGAGAGGCATTTTGAAGCCATGAGGAGGCTATATGAGGCCTTTGACAGAGATACTGAGGGCAGTTTTAAGGCAGCAGTATCAGAGGCAGTCTCGCGCAGCCGCTTCCTTATAGATATTAAAGAGGATAAAAATGAAGCTGTGCTTGATCCGGCTAACAGGAGCTTTCTTAAGGAGCTTCCGAAGACGGAGCAGCGGCTTCTTGTGCTTAAGGCCAGACACAGAGGGCTGTATGAGCTGATAAGGAGCATATACCTTCACCTTCACCGCTCATAGTAATGATGCCGGTGCGGAGGCAAAGGCCTTTGCCCCAGATGATAGAGGAGAGATTCTCACTTCGCATTTCGTGCTCCCGCAGTCTTCAAAAACGGTTACATAAGTCTTACGATTTTATATACGCGGTAGCATAAAAAAATAAAGTGTGTTAAACTTTGCGGCGTGAAGAATCTGTGAACCGGCAGTTGTGCTTAGCAGAATACTGATTAAGGAAACGCTGATTAAAGCGTTTCCTCCGCCGGATTTGCGCTGCGAAGCAGCAATTTCGCCTGCAAATCCGTGCGATCCAGCGGAGCTTTTAAGGAAATGCTGATTTAATCAGCATTTCCTTAAAGCATTTTCCTGGATTATGAGCATTAAGCAAGCTGAACTGATCCGATACTATACTATGAAAAACAGGCTTCGCAATACAGTTAACATATATAATCAGGAGTTTATGAAATGGTAAAAAAATTTAAGGGGGCCGCAGCAGCTGCGCTTGTACTTTCGATGGCATTTTCAAGCACAGCATTTGCAGGTGTAATCTATGCTCCCGGGATAAACGAACGCAATGAGGCAGGTCCAAACGGGGCTGCAGAGCAGGTGGCACCGGGACAGACAGCGGAGACCTCGGCACAGACCGGCACTCAGCAGACCGGCAGCAGTACAGCAGTACAACAGGCTGGCAGCGCTGCCCAGACTCAGAGCAGCAGTACGCAGACACAGAATACAGCTCAGACACAGAGCACGGCACAGGCTCAGAGCGCTGCAACAGTTCCAGGAACAACAGGTCCGGTGGCTGCAGGCCCGGGCGAGACAGCTCAGACTGCACAGACAGAGACTGTCGATCTTGGCAGTGACGGACAGGGCGTAGAGGTAGACTCTATACTTGGAGAGACACCTATACTTAATGCGGCATTTATAGAGCATGACGGAACAACTCCGGCATTTTCCACTAATTCAGGGGCACTGAGCACCAACGGAGACGGCTTTACAGGACTCTGGATGTGCTATGACAAGGCAATTGGTGATGTATACTACAGAGTATATACAGCTCAGCACGGCTGGTCCAAGTGGGCTATGAATGAGATGCGTACACCGGACTACGGAGACGGCTCAAATGTTGCAGGTGTAGAGGTAAGGATCAAGGGACATACCGCCAATATCTATGACATCTATTACAGAGTCACACTGAATGATGGCACTCAGCTTGGATGGGCTCATAACGGAGAGGCTGCGGGCTCCTTCGGTACTGATAAGTATATCAAGTCCATGGAAATCAGACTCTTTAAGAAGGGCACAGGCAAGGCTGCAGGCTATCAGCAGGCCGCAAATTATGAGGGTGTAGTATTCGGAGATGACGGCAAGGCTGTTTATTCAACATTTGACGGCAGTGCTTATACAGGCTGGGCATATGATACCGGCAACAATAAGTATTACTTCAAGGACAGCCATATAGTTACAGGCTGGCAGTATATTGACGGCTATAAGTATTACTTTGATGACAATGGCGTGGTTGTTACCGACCTTGAGCCGATTATAGGACTTACAGGTGATTACATTATCAAGATCAACAAGTCCATGAAGACTCTTACTGTTTATGCCAAGGACGGCAGCAACGGATACATAATCCCCGTAAAGGTTATTCTTACAACCATAGGCAAGGACACTCCGCTTGGAACCTTCAAGACCTATGAGGCATACAGATGGAAGTACATGCATGCAGCCGAAGGCGGAGCTTATTACTGCCAGTATCTGCTTAGATTCAAGAACGGATATATTCTGCACTCTATCATCTATCAGGGAGCAGCTGATTCCTATAAGCTTATAGCTGATACCTACAATCAGCTCGGCAAGAATCAGTCTGACGGCTGTGTACGTATGCTTTCAGGCGATGCTGCCTGGGTATATACCAACTGCGGAGTCGGCACTCAGGTTACTATCTACGAGGATGAGTGGGTAACAGGACCGTTTGACAGACCGGCTATTGAGCAGGCTATACCGCGCACACAGAACTATGATCCTACTGACCCCGTTATCGTTAAGAAGCAGCAGCAGGAGGCAGCTGATGCAGCAAGAGCTGCGGCAGAGGCAGCACAGAAGGAGGCCGCAACAGGCATAGAGGCTGAGCCGCAGGCAACAGCAGAATAAGTCAGCTGAATATACGTATTCAGTACAGAGCATACAGCAGAAAGACATGAGTCAGGCTTCACAGCAGCTCATGTCTTTTTTGCTGCATAAAGGCATAAGCTTGCACAGTATTATAAAATGTGGGATACTATATCGGCTAAGGCAGGTTTACTATAGAGTGAAACATAGTAAACTTGCAGACCAACCTGAGGACGCAACGGCACATGCTGCAGATTGTGCAGGATACATGGAATCTAAGGAAATACTGGTTAAATCAGCATTTTCCTGATTGTCTCCGCCGGAACGTGCGGATTTGCTTTTGGATTTGCTGCTTTGCGGTGCGAATCCGGCACAGGGAAAACTTGAGGATAATAATTTGCAGGAACAGGGCATCAAGAAAAATGTAATAGCAGGCTTTTTCTGGAAGGCTGCGGAGAGCGGAGGAGATCAGCTGATCACCTTCTTTATATCGCTGATACTGGCACGACTCCTGGGTCCGGAGAAATACGGAACTATGTCGGTGATGCTTATCTTCATCACTATCGCCAATGTAATAATACAGAACGGATTTCAGACAGCACTTATTCAGAAGAAGGAGATAAGCGACGAGGACCTGAGCTCCGTATTCTGGGTTGGACTGCTGATCTCAGCCGTGCTGTATGTGCTTATATTTGCGGCAGCGCCGTTTACGGCGGATTTCTTCGGTGACAGTGATATCATCCCCATGCTGAGGGTGCTTTCGCTGCTGCTTTTTACCGGCTCTGTGGTATCTGTTGAAATGGCCATAGTTGCAAGACGCATGTCCTTCGGAATGCAGTGCCGGGCAACCATACTTGCGGATATCATATCAGGAGCAATAGGCATCTTTGCTGCTCTTAAGGGACTAGGAACCTGGGCACTTATACTGCAGCAGCTAATTAAAAATGCTGCACTCATGATGCTGCTTAACTTAAGTCTCGGATGGAGACCAAGGCTCATAGTATCTGCCGAGAGGATAGGCTCACTGTTTTCCTATGGCTGGAAGGTACTGGCCTCAGGACTTATAGATACGATTTATACCAACATATATACGCCGGTCATTTCCAGACTCTATAATGCCGCCATGGTAGGCTACTACAACCGAGGCAACCAGTTTCCGCAGGTTATAGTCAACTCCATGGCACAGACCATGCAGGCCGTTATGCTGCCGGCATTTTCAAAGACACAGACGGATCAGGAGACAGCTAGGAAGCTCCTACGCCGCGCCATCAAACTGTCAAGCTTTGTAATGTTTCCAATGATGTTCGGCATCATGGCAACGGCAGAGCCAATCGTGAGAGTACTGCTTGGTGAGGAATGGATGCCGGCAGTGCCGCTGCTCAGACTGTGTTGCTTCTCCTACAGCGTGTGGCATCTGCATGTGGCAAATCTTCAGGCGATAAATGCAAACGGGCGCAGCGACATTTACCTAAAGCTTGAGATTATTAAGAAGCTTATCGGCATAGCAGTGCTGATC
>CAVALT010000104.1:1514-5916 GCA_963589455.1 Clostridiales bacterium | reverse complement strand
AGATAGAGATGCATTTTCTGCCTGATGTCTTTGTTCCCTGTGAGGTCTGCGGCGGAAAACGCTACAACAGGGAAACTCTCGAGGTCAAATACAAGGGCAAGAGCATTTACGATGTGCTGAATATGACAGTCGAGGAGGCACTCGAGTTCTTCAGAAATGTACCTCAGGCGGAGCGCAAGATACAGACGCTCTATGATGTGGGACTGTCATACATACGTTTGGGACAGCCAAGCACTCAGCTTTCAGGAGGCGAAGCACAGCGCATCAAGCTTGCTACAGAGCTCAGCAGACGCGGCACCGGCAGAACCATTTACATACTTGATGAGCCGACGACAGGACTTCATTTTGCTGATGTGGACAAGCTTGTAGACATATTGCTGAGACTTCGCGAAAACGGCAATACGGTGGTAGTTATCGAGCATAATCTGGATGTCATCAAGACTGCCGATTATATAATCGATATGGGCCCTGAGGGCGGAGAAGGAGGCGGAACTGTCATAGCAGAGGGAACTCCCGAGGAGATATGTCAGGTTCCGCAAAGCTATACAGGAAAATATCTTAAGAGATACCTTAACTGATTTTGAACCGAAAGGACTGCAGACGATGTTATTTAAGGATATAAAGCTAATAGATGAAAATTATACCGTGCAGGAGCACAGGTATGTGCGCACAGAGGATACAAGGATAACGTATATCGGTGCTGAGTGTCCGAAGGAGCTGCCCGGTGAAGAGGTTTATGACGGCAGCAATAAGCTCATGATTCCCGGACTCTATAATCTGCACTGCCATGTGCCCATGGTTATACTGCGCGGCTACGGCGACGGACTTCCGCTGCAGCGCTGGCTCAATGAGAGGATATTCCCGTTCGAGGCAAAGCTTACTGCAGAGGATATATACTGGTGCTCGAAGCTCGGAGCTATGGAGCTGCTCGCAAGCGGCTGCGTGTCCTTAAGCGATATGTATTTTTATATCACAACGATGGCCGAGTCTCTGTACGAATGCGGCATGAAGGCAAATATCTGCAACGGCATACTGTCCTTTGACAGCAAGGCTGTGCTTACGAATATGCACGAGTACGCTGATACTCTGGAGATTCAGAAAAATGCAAAGGCCGGCCGCTACGGAGCAAAGCTTCCGGACGGCTCAGACAGCCGTATTATTGCGGATATGGGACTCCATGCGGAATATACCTCAACGGAAAATCTGGTGAGACAGATCGCAGCCGAGGCAAAGGAAAGAGACATGATAGTGCATGTTCATGTTTCAGAGACTGAAACCGAGCACAGAGAATGTAAGGAGCGCCATAACGGCATGACGCCGGTGCAGTATCTGAACAGCTGCGGACTCTTCGAAAACCATGTAAATGCTGCCCACTGCGTATATCTTGAGGAAGAGGATATAGATATCATGCGTGAGCACGGTGCAGCAGCAATACATAATCCATCCAGCAACCTGAAGCTTGGAAGCGGCATTGCCGACATAAGGCATTACCATGAGAGAGGTATGAATGTAACCATAGGAACAGACGGTGCCTCCAGCAACAACAATCTCGATATGCTTGAGGAAATGCAGTATGCTGCCATGCTGTGCCGCGGACTTACCCGTGATGCAAATGCCATAAGCAGTGCAGATATACTTAAGATGGCAAGCTATGACGGTGCCAAAGCCCAGGGCAGAGAGCTCTGCGGCCTGCTTAAGGAGGGCTGGAGAGCAGATCTTGCCGTAATAGATCTCGATGCTCCGCATATGCAGCCAGGCTTTGATACGCTCTCTGATCTTGTATTTTCAGCACATTCCTCAGATGTGGTCCTGACCATGGTCGACGGAAGCGTGGTTTATAAAAACGGTGAATACAGCTTCATAGACCGCGAGAGAGTCTGCTTTGAGGTTAAGCAGAGGCTTCAGCGCATATTGGGGGAGCTTGGCTAAAAAACAACGGAGATATCTCGAATTTTCTGCGAAAATCCTCGATACCTTCGTCCAAAGAGGCTTCGCCTCTTAAAAACAACAGAGATATCTCGAATTTTCTACGAAAATCCTCGATATACCCGTCCAAAGAGGCTTCGCCTCTTAAAAACAACAAAGATATCTCGAATTTTCTGCGAAAATCCTCGATATACCCGTCCAAAGAGGCTTCGCCTCTTGTCCGCCATCTGATAATGTAAGAGAATATGTCAGCAAGCTGCCAATTCTCTTACATTATCAGATGGTGTTGTTTTTAAATATATTATGTAAACCATTAAACAAATGGGGGATTATCTGACTGAGGTAAACATAATTTTCAGTACATTTTGAGTAAAAACTGCGTTACAGCGCGTTAATACGTGAGATTTCCTTTGAAAATCAATTTGGAAAATGGTAAAATTGAACGCATGAGGAGGAAAAGAAAATGTACCTGAAAGGAGAATTTGTAGTCAAGGCAAATACAGGTGTATGCATAGTTGAAGACATACTGATGCGCAGATTAACCGAGAGTTCTGATGAAAAACAATATTACTGTCTTGCGCCTATTGCGGACAGCCGGGCCAAGGTGTTTGTACCTGTGGATTCTGATAAGGCCAACCTGCGCAAGGCAATGAACCAGGAAGAAGCCGTGGCTCTTATTCATGCCATTCCTCGTATAGAGACCAGGTGGATTGAAAGCGACAAGAACAGAGAACAGGAGTATAAGAATGCAATGCGAAGCAATGATCCTGTAGCACTTGTCGGAATTATTAAAAACCTCTACTTAAGAAATAAGGACAGGCTTGAGCATGGCAAGAAGATTACAGCCATAGATGACAGATATTTTAAGCTTGCCGAGAATGCACTATATTCCGAAATCGCACATGCTCTGGATAAAAAGACAGAGGATATGAAGGAGCTTATAATCAGCTCCTTAGCCTGATGCAGAGCAGACGAAGCTTTTATTTTTACCAAATGATGCCAAGTTCCAAAATCCACTAGCAGGAAAGCCTGCTTCAGATTTTGAAGCTTTAGACTAAGGTATAGCATATGCTGTCAGGGTGAAAATTCTTTGCCCCTGACAGCTGCCAGATTGCTCCGCACTTAGTGCTTCCGCAATCTTCAAATAATAAGGAGACCGGACCGTTGTACTCGCTGCAGCGGTCTTTTTATGAGATTGTGAATAACAGATTAGCTAAATTTATTTCCAGAATAACACTTGCCTTAACTGTAACAGTGCTTTATGCATTTGCCGCATTTGCATCTGAAATGGAGGTGCATTTTATTGATGTGGGGCAGGCGGATGCCTCGCTGATTATATGCGACGGGCATGCAATGCTGATAGACGGAGGCAGCTCCGAGGACTCAAGCCTGATTTATACCTATCTGAAAAACAAAGGCATCTCGCAGCTTGACTACATAATAGGTTCGCATCCGGATGCCGATCATATAGGCGGTCTCGCCGGAGCCTTGAATTATGCAAAGGCAGATGCCGCATTTTGCTCTGTTACTGAGCATGATACCAGGGCCTTCAACAGCTTCGTTAAATATCTGGGATATCAGGGCAAAAGCATCACGGTGCCCGCCCTCGGAAGTCAGTATACACTTGGAGAAGCATGCTTCAAAATTGTTGGACCGGTAAATAAAACAGAGGATTCAAATAACAATTCCCTGGTTATTAAGCTTACTCACGGTGCCAACACATTTCTCTTTACCGGAGATGCGGAAAATGAAGAAGAGAGCGATATTATCTCTTCGGGCGAGAACCTAAAGAGTACAGTATTAAAGGTGCCGCATCACGGAAGCAGCAATGCAACAAGTCAGGCCTTTGTAAATGCGGTCGCCCCTAAGTATGCGGTGATATCCGTCGGCAAGAATAACCAGTACGGACATCCGTCTGAAGATGTGGTAAGCAGGCTTGAGGCCAGCGGAGCCACTGTTTACAGGACTGACCTCAGCGGAGATATAATCTGCATAAGTGACGGTCAGAACATATCCTTCACAACTGAGAAAACAACAGCAGGCAGCGGCAGCTCTGATAATAATTCATCAGCAGCGGCAGTAAGCACCGGCACAGCAAATGATACATCTAAGAATGCTGCAGCTGAATACATTTTGAATACAAACACTAAGAAATTTCATTATCCGAGCTGCAGCAGCGTAAAGAAGATGAAGGATAAAAACAAGCAGTCCTTTAACGGAACCAGAGAAGAAGCAATAGCAAATGGATACTCACCATGCGGAAATTGTCATCCGTGAGGCTATATTTCATACTGTTTTCGCACATTTTTCCTGAACTTTGAGGCACTGAAACACACATTTTTCCGACAAATTAGAGCACCAAAACACACGTTTTTCCGGAAAAATAAGGCGGCTAAAAACTCCCGATTAATTCGGGAGTTTTTATTATAGGATAATTTTTGAAATCTTTGACTCTGGTATCATATTATACATGCTC
>CAVALT010000104.1:0-1504 GCA_963589455.1 Clostridiales bacterium | reverse complement strand
GTTAAGTGATTATTCCAGCTTACTCCAGACGGAATATACGTAGACTCTAACGGCAGCAAGTTAAACTAACCAAAAGCAAATAAATCTAAAAACTCCCGATTGATTTCGGGAGTTTTTATTATAGGATAACTTGCCACTAATTTTTGAGAGCAGTGATTGGCACTACATAAACTCCATCAGGTCTTTGATATGCGGCGTTGCTTAATCCGCATATTACGCACAGGACCTTGGGCGGGATACCTCCCTTTTCAGCCTCTATAGCATCCCTTATTGATATCAGTGACTCGGCGGCAGCATCTATCTGATTAGCTCCAAGCTTGATCTCAAATGCTGCCCAGCTTCCGTTTGGCATCTCTATAACCGCATCAATTTCCTTATTGTTATAATCCTGATAATGATACAGGGATGCATCAAAGCTTTCGGCATATATTCTCAGATCCCTTTCACATAAAGCTTCAAACATAAAACCAAGCGTTTCAAGATCATTAAGCAGCATATCAGGGGTAAGCTTTAATGCCGCACATGCGAGAGATGGATCGGCAAAGTGCCTTTTTTCAGCCTGCTTTACCCGCACAGAGGATCTTACCTTTGATGAATAGGGTGGCTGATTATCTAATAAAAACATCCTGTTAAAAATGTCAATATATGATGCAACCGTTTCGATATTAACGTCTTCGTCATCAATCTCCTTAATATCATTCCGTATTTTCTTATTGGTTACGGTTGTGCTTTCATTTCGTGCCAATGATCTAAGCAGAAGCTGCATTTTATGCACGTCACGTTTAACCCCATCTATTCTAAAAGCATCATCTCTTATGATTGCATCAAGATATTCAGAGCTAAGCAGTGAGGCTTGTTCGGCAGACAGCGATATATTTGCAGGCCATCCACCTTTGATTATTTGCTCAATAATGAATTTAATATCCACATTTCCGGTCATAGCTGAGACTTGTTTTCCTTCACAGATATCATGCAATGATATGACACCCGAAGAGGCGCCCGACTCAAACAGAGACATGGGTCGCATGTGCAGACTGGCTATCCGTCCGGCTCCGCTGTGAAGTATACCCTTATGATTAGGCGTTGATGAGCCTGTAAGAATAAATTGTCCTTTTTCTGAGGATTGGTCTACCATATATCGTACAGCGTCCCAGATAGGCGGAACCTCCTGCCATTCATCTATCATACGCGGTTTATCGCCCTCAAGTATAAGTGTGGGGCTCATCTCGGCAAGCTTTCTGTTTTGAAAATTGCCGGCAGGATCACCAATGAAGATCTCACTGTTGCTGTGGGCAGCAGATGTCCATGTTTTACCGCACCATTTAGGACCTTCGATGCATACTGCACCAAAGGCCTCAAGATAAACATTAATCTTATCGTCTATTATGCGTTTTCTGTAGCCGCTTCGCTCCATGTTTTATGTCCTCCGGATATGCTTATATTAGCATAATCCGATGGATTTGGCAAACTCAATCCGACAGATTAGATACTTTCAATCCGATGG
>CAVALT010000103.1:0-5982 GCA_963589455.1 Clostridiales bacterium | reverse complement strand
GCATTTGCAAATTATATAGCTTATGTTATATAATCTGTGATTACGTAAATTTATGCTGCAGAGGGCAAATACTTTTGACCATGGCATTTTAACATAAAACAGTTATAGGAAAACATAAAACAGTTATAGGAAGTGATTAATATGATATATTCTGAGAGAATTCCGGAGGTCGGAGAATATAATGCACTCAGAGTCAGCTCGGGCAAGGGGCATGCATTGGCGGATGAGATGGCTTATAAGGCACTGCATGGTTCACTGTATGTAGTCAGTGTTTATGATGACAATAATAAGCTGATAGGGCTTGGAAGAGTAATAGGTGACGGCGGAGTTACATTTACAGTAACAGATATAATGGTAGATAAGGAGTATCAGCTGCAGGGCATAGGCGACGGCATTATGGATCATGTAGAGGAGTATCTTGATTCAGTAACTGATGAGGACAGCTTTATAATGCTTATTGCACGTATTCCGTCAGATCATCTGTATATGAAGCACAGATTTGAGTACCTTCAGGAGGGATATCGCGTCGGCATGCTGAGAAACCAGTCGCATAAGAAGAAATGACTGTTGAACTCAGCATAACAAAACCAGGCGGCACATCGAGTGAAAGCGAGGCAGGATTTGGATACGCTTGAGGTTACGGTTATCGGAGGCGGAGCTGCCGGAATGTCGGCGGCAATTGCAGCCGCTGAAAACGGCGCAAGAGTGACGCTTCTCGAGAAAAATGAAAAATTAGGCAAAAAGATATACATCACAGGCAAAGGCAGATGCAATTATACCAATGCCTGTGATTTTAATACCTTTATACAGAATATAGTAAGCAATCCGAAGTTTATGTACTCCTCGCTTAAGGCATTTATGCCGGAGGATATAACTGCATTGCTTGAGTCAGCCGGCTGCAGAACAAAGGTTGAACGAGGCAGCAGAGCATTTCCATTATCAGATCATGCCTCAGATATTACGGCAGCACTGCAGCGCAGGATGAAGTCTCTGGGAGTCAGGGTTGAGCTTAATACAGAGGTGACTGATATAAGCCGCAGCGATATAAAGCAGTCCGGCAATGCGTGTAAGTCAGGTGTCAGCGCAGAAACAGAAAATGGCTTCACTGAAAATGCAGCAGCGGATGCGGCAAAATCAAAAGCAGCAGCATCAAAAGCACCAGCATCAGAGGCACCGCTATCAGAGGCAGCAGGCTATGTTGTTGCAGCAAGGGATACAAGAAGCGGCAGACGCAGTCTGTTCAGCACAGACAGACTTATTATTGCTACGGGCGGACTTAGCTATCCGTCTACAGGCTCGACAGGAGACGGATATGATTTTGCTGAAGGGCTTGGAATAGGAGTCACCGAATGCAGACCGGCCCTGGTACCGTTTGAAGCGGCGGAGGATGATATAAGAGAGCTGCAGGGAGTGAGTCTTAAGAATGTTTCTGCCGAGATAAGGCTGGAAAACGGAAAAATCATATACGAGAGCGAGCCGGGAGAGCTTCTTTTTACGCATTTTGGTCTGAGCGGTCCTCTGATGCTTTCGGCATCAAGCTTAGCCAGCAGATACCTTGACGGGAAAAGCACGCTTAAGCTGGCTGTTGATCTGAAGCCGGCACTCAGCCACGAGCAGCTTGAGCAGAGGATACTTCGTGATTTTGAAGCTGCACTTAATTCAAATATAATAAATGCACTCGGAAGGCTGCTTATCTCCTCATTGAGACCGGTGATATTAAGGCGCTGCGGCATAAGTCCCGACAGAAAGGTACGGGACATAACCAGAAAGGAGCGTATGGCTCTTGTGCAGGAGATAAAGGCATTTACATTTACCATAACAGGCACGAGAGGCTATAATGAGGCTATTATTACTCAGGGCGGGGTAAATGTTAAGGAGATCAATCCTAAAACCATGGAGGCAAAAAAAGTGCCCGGACTCTATTTTGCAGGCGAGGTGCTTGACGTAGATGCCTATACAGGGGGCTTTAATCTTCAGATAGCCTGGAGCACAGGCAGGGCAGCAGGCATTGCAGCCGCAGAAGCGTAGAGAAACGCTGCTTTAATCAGCATTTCCTTAGATTGTAACTGCCGTATGCATATGATAAAATGAAATAATTGTTTAGCGGTGTATCGCTGCATTGCTGCGCGATGCACTTTTACGGCGGTTCAGAGTTGCTTTGCACATAGACCGCCACAAGAAAATGTACTAACTATTTATGAGCAGAGAATACAGAGAAAACAGAAACAGCAAAGAAAACAAATCCGGCAGGAATTACGCTGATAGAAATAATGCCGGCAGAAGCGGAAGAGGAAGCCGTGATTACAGAAGTGCCGGAGGTACGGTAAAAAGCAGAAGCAGCAGATTTGATACAGCTGACAGCAATGAAAGCGCGGAGCTTGGCCGCGACATGGATAACCGCCGGGATTCAGACTACCGCATAGACGTGGACACGAGCTCCACAATGATCGAGGGCAGAAACGCAGTTATTGAGGCGCTTCGCTCTGACAGATCCATAGATAAGGTGCTTGTGCTTGACGGCAATCATGACAGCTCGCTCGGAACTGTTATTAATGAGATCAGAAAGCATCCTGAGACCAAATTAGAGTTTGTAGCAAAGCAGAGGCTGGATGCTCTTTCAGTAACAGGCGGAAGACATCAGGGCGTTATCGCATTTGCAGCAGCATATGACTATGCTGAGGTATCAGACATACTTGACAGGGCAAGGGAAAAGGGCGAGGCTCCGTTTATATTTGTACTTGACGGCATTGAGGATCCGCATAATCTTGGAGCTATCATCCGTACCGCCAATCTTGCAGGTGCACACGGCGTCATAATAAGACTTAACCGTGCAGTTGGTCTTACGGCAACGGTTGCCAAGGCTTCAGCAGGTGCGCTTAATTATACTCCAGTTGCCAAGGTCAACAATATCAGTAGAACCATAGATGAGCTCAAGGAGCAGGGACTGTGGTTTGTATGCGCCGCAATGGACGGAGACAGCATGTACAGCCTTAATCTTAAGGGACCGATAGGACTTGTTATCGGCAATGAAGGCAAGGGTGTGTCGGAGCTGGTACGCAAGAAATGTGATATGACAGCCGCCATCCCGCAGTTCGGAGACATTGATTCTCTTAATGCATCAGTAGCAGCAGGAGTTCTGGCCTACGAGATAGTAAGGCAGAGGATGTTATAATATGTATATGTTCAGCACCTTCCGAATATCAGAGCGATTTTGACTGCTTGCATTCAAAATTACTCTGATATGAGGAAGGCGGCCAAGGTCCGAAGGGCCTCTGGCCAGCCACATCGAGGATTTGCGGAGCAAATTCGAGATGCGTGCTAAACAAATACTTTTGACTTCAGCATATATATGGGTTTAACAGGTACTGACAATAACAGTGCGTCAGCAGACAGCAGCGGGGCCAAGGATAAGCGGGTGCTCATCTTTGCAACCACTGCATATATGATTGAACGCTTCAATATGATGAATATACGCATGCTGCAGGACATGGGCTATACCGTTGATGCAGCATGTAATTTTGAGTACGGCAACCCCATGAGCACCGAGAGTCTTGAGAGCTTCAGGCGCAGGCTTTCAGAGCTGAAGGTTGAGAGCATACAGCTTCCCGTTAACCGAAGGATATTTGATATAAGAAATAACGGTGCAGCCTTTATCAGGACGCTGAGGCTTCTAAGGAGCAGAAAATACAGCTTTGTGCACTGTCATACACCGGTGGGCTCTGTTGTTGCAAGGCTTGCCTGCAGACTTACAGGCACAAGGGTGATATATACGGCGCATGGCTTTCATTTTTTTGACGGGGCACCGCGCATCAACTGGCTGCTGTACTATCCGGTGGAGAAGCTGTTTTCATATATAACTGATGTGCTTATAACCATTAACCGCGAGGATTATGAGAGAGCAGGAAAATGCTTTCATATGAAGCGGCTTGAATATGTGCCCGGCATCGGAATAGATGTGGAGAAATTTAATGTATCCAGGGAGCTCAGAGCTGCATACCGCAGGGAAATCAGAGAGGAGCTTCAGATAGATGACAGCACTATGCTGTTTCTTTCGGTAGGTGAGCTCAGCAAGCGCAAGAATCATATATCAGTGCTGAGAGCTATCGCCGCCGATGCTGATAATTCTGAAAATGCGTCCTCCCGCAGCTATTGCTTTGCAGTTGCAGGCACAGGAGCATACAGAGGCTATCTCCAGCAGTATATAGATGAGCATCAGCTGCAGGACAGGGTCAGGCTGATCGGCTACAGAGAGGATACGCTGAAGCTGTACTGTGCTGCGGATGCATTTTTATTTCCCTCATATCAGGAGGGACTGTCGGCTGCGCTCATGGAGGCCATGGCCTGCAGACTGCCCGTGGCAGCCGGACGCATCAGAGGCAATACGGATCTGATTGATGCTGAGGGAGGCATACTTTTTGAGGTCGGAAGAGAGCCTGAGCATATAGAAGCTGACAGCGGAGCAGACGTAGAGCACATACAGGCAGCAGTCAGAAGGCTTATGAGCCTTACCCGAGAGCAGCTTGAGGCAATGGGGACATATAATTACAACAAGGTAAGAGAGGGCTTCGGCACTGACACTGTAAGCAGGAGACTTCACGACATTTACGCAGACCTTGGATAAAGCAAATGAGAGAATATTACAAGCGTATAGTTAATTTAATAGCAATCCTGCTTGCAGTGCTGTTTGAGACGGCAAGCTTCGGATATCTGTGGTTTTGCATATATGCGCCGCTTATTGAGATGCATATGAGCAGACATTTCTTCAGACGCGGAAACTGGGCACTCATCGGACTCTACATACTTATCCTTGTGCTGCTTACAAATGCATTTGACGGATATAAGATAACCTACATGAGGCTTAGGGATATCATTCTGTCACATGTGCCGGCACTGGTTATCGGAAATGTAATCGGTTATATTGAGATATGCATGGTCGGAGGCTTCTACATAAGTCCGGCGCCGACAGCTGAGCTCTGCCTTGTCCAGATAGTATTTATCATCCTCTGGGCATTTATAACAAGGAGAATATATGTCTGGCTGTATCCTCCGAGAAAGCTTCTGCTTATATACGGCAGATATCCCTATGAGCATATATGCGGGAAGATGGATGAGCGCGGAGACCGTTATAATATCTGCGAGAAGATATCCGTTTTTGAGGACATGTCCAGGATAGAGAAGCTTATCATGAAATACAGGGGAGCCGTGCTTGCAGATCTCCCCGATGAGCGCAGAAATACGATTATCAAATTCTGCAGTGCCAATTCCATAAGAGTATATGTTACGCCGAAGATTTCGGATATCATGTGCAGAGGCGCTGAGGATATACACCTGTTTGATACTCCACTCTTTCTGATACGCAATAACGGCATAGCAGTAGATAAGCTCTTTGTTAAGCGTATTATGGATATAGCTTCCTCGCTTGCGGGCTGCATTATACTGTCGCCGCTGCTTATAATAATAGCTCTTGCAGTTAAGCTCTACGACGGAGGTCCGGTTTTCTATACCCAGAACAGACTGACCAGAGACGGCAGAGAGTTTAAAATGTATAAATTCCGCAGCATGAAGGTGGATGCCGAAAAGGAGGGTGCACGCCTTGCGGCAAAGGGTGACAGCCGCATTACGCCGGTCGGAAGAGTTATCAGACAGCTGCACGTGGACGAGCTTCCGCAGCTCTTTAATATATTAAAGGGAGATATGTCGCTGGTGGGCCCGCGTCCCGAGAGGCAGCAGATCGCTGACGAATATTCAGAGACCATGCCGGAATTCAAGCTCAGGCTTAAGGTTAAGGCAGGACTTACCGGCTATGCCCAGGTCTACGGCCAGTACAACACCACACCGTATGACAAGCTGAAGCTTGATCTTACCTATATTGCAAATTATTCCATTCTCATGGATATCAAGATCATACTGCTGACAGTTAAGATACTTTTTGTAAGGGAAAATACAGAGGGCGTTGACGCTGATCAGAAGACAGCACTTAAG
>CAVALT010000102.1:0-5985 GCA_963589455.1 Clostridiales bacterium | reverse complement strand
TTGCAGGCGAAATTGTTGCTTCGCAACGCAAATCCGGCGGAGGAAACGCTTTGATAAGCGTTTCCTTAATTATCGTTTCCTTAATATATTGGCATGACGGAGGTAATATGGCTAAGATTATAGCTTTAACAAATCAGAAGGGCGGAGTCGGAAAAACTACTACCGCCATAAATCTTGCAGCTGCGTTAGGCGAAAGCTCTCAGAGGATACTTGTTGTTGACTTTGATCCACAGGGAAATGCAACCAGCGGGCTTATATCCGAGCTTCCGGATGCCCAGTCTACGGTATATGATCTGATATGCGGAGATGCAAAGGCAACGGATTGCATTATTCATGATGCTGCAGAAGGTGTAGATCTCCTCCCGGCTGATATAAACCTGTCTGGCGCTGAGGTAGAGCTTCTTGATTCTGAGGAGCAACAGACTGCACTTCGCAGCGCACTGAAGAATATCAGAAAAAATTATGATTATATTTTTATTGATTGTCCGCCTTCTATAGGTATACTGACAGTCAATGGTCTAAGCGCTGCAGACAGTGCGATAATTCCTGTACAATGTGAATATTTTGCTCTGGAAGGACTTAACCAGGTGCTTAATACCATTGAGATGGTTAAACAGAAGCTCAATCACAGACTGAAGGTTGAAGGCATCGTTTTTACAATGTATGATGTAAGAACAAGACTCAGCGAGGAAGTAGTCGCATCGGTTAAAAGCAGTCTGAATGAATATATATTTGAAAATACTATTCCGAGAAATATAAGACTTGCCGAGGCACCGTCGTATGGTGAGCCTATAACAACCTATGATTCGGGATCAAAGGGTGCAGAAAGCTACAGACTTCTTGCTGCTGAGCTGATGAGCCGACAGTGAGACTTTATCACCTATCCTGAATTTACATGCAAATCTCAGATGCGCCCTTATAGAGGTGCTAAACAGATATCATTTTAATATAATTACTGGAGTATATATGGCAAAGAAAGGCTTGGGAAGAGGACTCGGGGCTATATTCGGAGAGGAAACCGTTGCAGCGGCGACGGAAAAAAGAAAGATAAAAAATGCAGCTACGGCTAAGACGGCTGCGGTTAAAACATCCGGTACCGATTCGGATGTTTCACGTGAAACATCTTCTGATATTAAGATATCACTTATAGAACCTAATTCGGATCAGCCGCGAAAGGCATTTAATGATGAAAGTCTCGCGGAGCTTGCAGATTCTATCAAAGAGCATGGCGTAATTCAGCCGATAATCGTCAAGAAAACGGGAAAAACATACAGGATAATAGCCGGTGAGAGACGCTGGCGTGCTGCGCGCATCGCAGGACTCAACGAGATACCGGCTATAGTAAGAGAGTATGATGATAAGGAAACTGCTGAGATAGCCCTGATAGAGAATATTCAGAGAGAAAACCTCAACAGCGTCGAGGAAGCCAGAGCGTATCGTGCTCTTATCGATGATTACAATCTGACTCAGGAGGAGCTGTCAAAGAGACTCTCAAAGAGCAGAACAGCCATCACCAACAGCCTCAGGCTTCTTCAGTTTGATGATGATATACTTGATTTGATAGGCAGCGGTGAGCTTTCGGCAGGACATGCAAGAGCTATCCTGGCTGTAAACGGAAAGAGAGCTCAATATAAGGCTGCAAGAGAGGTGATCAACAATGGCCTCAGTGTCCGCGATACCGAGAAGCTTGCCAAGAGAATAAATGCCGGCAGAAAGGACACAGGAAGAAATAAAGCTTCAGAGGATAACCGATATGCAGAGGCACTTTCTGAGGAATTATCGGAGAGCCTTCATTTTAAGGTGAGAGTTGTTCAGAAGAGCAGCCAAAGGGGCAAAATTGAGATCGAGTATTCATCACTGCAGGAGCTAGAGCAGCTTAGTGATCTAATTAGGTCTGTAAAGGAAGAGGAATATCGGGTCTGAGGAGTATATTTATGGAACAGATGAGCATAGAACTGATTGCGGCTCTTATTGCCGTTGGAATCAGTGTTGTAAGCATGATAACCGCATTTATTGCAATTGCAAGATACAGAGCAATGTATTTTAAATATGACCTGTTTATGAGAGGCAGGGATGCTGAAAGCCTTGAAGATCTTATAATAGAGGAAAATGAAAGAATAGGAAGGCTTGAGGAGGAGGATAAGTCTAATAAGGAGCTTATGAGAACGATGAACCGTAATATAAGAGCCTCCTATCAGAAAATGGGAATCGTTCACTATGATGCCTTCGAGGGTATGGGAGGCAGAATCTCCTTTGCACTCGCTTTGCTTGATTATACTAATACCGGAGTTATTATTAACTGCATGCACGGTGCTAACGGATGCTTTTTATATGTTAAGGATGTAGAGGCCGGAACAACAGAGGTTCAGCTTGGTGCCGAGGAGAAGGGAGCTCTTGAGCGGGCTCTTGGTTATGTTAAGGACTGATGCCTGTGAGAAGAAGCAGAAGAAGGAAACATTTTAATATAGGCATAATTATGGCAGTGATAGCAGCGTTAAGCTTTATCGCTGCCGTTTCGATATATTTTGCCGGAAGCTTGAGAGATACAGAGAGAGAATATGCGGTATATTCCACACTTGAGGAGCCGTCACTGCCGGTAGTATATGCGGACATCAACGGAACATATGCCAATGCAATGCACGGATATATGCAGGAAATGGGCAATGAAGCAGCCGCAGACAGTATAACACCGCTGCCGGAGGACAGAAAACTGGGTCTGAAGATAAGCGCCTTTGACAATACCGTAACCGAGCTGTCATATGAGATAAGAAGCCTTGATCTCGAGCATTATATAGAGAGAACTGTGGTAGAGGTACCTCAGAAAACAGATGACGGGGACATATATGCAACGCTTCCTGTGCAGAACATGATAGAGCGGGATACACCATATCTTCTTAAGATAAGGCTTGTAATGGGCGAGAAGACCGTAAATTATTATACCCGTATAATATGGACGGATAACAGCGGCATATTCAATATGCTTGAGACAGCCGAGGATTTTACACGCAAAACCTTTGATCGTGATAATGCCAAGGAGCTTACGGTATACCTTGAATCCTCTGAAAGTGCAGATAATTCGAGCTTTGAATCAGTCGGAATAAACTCATCCTTCTCGCAGATAACCTGGGGTGACAGCGGAATGCAGCTTATGGATGAGCTACAGCTGGTTATTAAGGAATATGACGGCATGATGGGTGCCGTTGAGATAAGCTATAAAACGCAGAGTCCTGGAGCTGACGGAGAAAATCCGGATATCTACGACAATACTGACGAGTTCACCATGAGAGCAGGCAGCGACCGCATTTACATGATGAATTATAAACGAAGCACTAATCAGATATTTGACGGAAGCAAGCATCTCTTTACCGGAAACAGAATCAGGCTTGGAATCATTTCAAAGGACAGGCTTCAGACACTTAAGTCAGAAAACGGCAGATTTATCGTATTCAAGGCCGACAAGGAGCTATGGAGCTATGACCAGAAGAATAAGAGGGCTGTCAATGTTTTCTCGTTCAGAAGCGGAAAAGACAGCATCAGAGCCTCCTATAACAGCTTTGATATTAAGATACTGACAGCAGATGATGAGGGAAATGTCGATTTTGCCGTATACGGATACATGAACAGAGGCCGTCATGAAGGATATAATGGCATAGCATATTATCATTACAACAGTCAGTCTCAGTCGATAGAGGAGGTATGCTTTATCCCGGTTGTAAAGAGCTTTGAGAGGATAGCGCTTGAGGTTAGCGAGCTGTGTACAGAGAACAGCACAGGCGTTAATTATGTCAAGCAGAATGACATGATATATGCCATAGACGGAAATTCACAGGAGATAATGACCGTTGCGAGCCTGTCCGGCTCTGACAGCTATGCAGTAAGCAGAGATCAGACGAAGATAGCCTGGATAGAGGGAGATGTATACAGCACCAACAGCATTAAGCTTACGGATCTTACAAGCGGAAATACAAACACCGTAAACGCAGAAGAAGGTAAGGTTCTTACCATACTGGGCTTCTGCAATAATGATCTCATATACGGAGAAAGAAGCATAGATGATAATCTTACAGTCAACGGAAGGATAAAGGGAAGGCCGGTCTATGCGATACATATAGTTGATTCCGAGCTTAACAGCATCATGGATTATCATAAGGACGGATTATGGTTCGATGAGGTCAGGCTCGAGGGAGACCGCATACAGCTTGCACAGTATCGTAAAAATGATGAGAACGGCAGCTTCAGCTTTGTAAGCAGAGATACGATAGTCAGCAGTGAGCCTGAGCAGGAGCTCTATACAAACTATATATCATCGCAGGATTCAGAGACTAAAAAGAGACAGTATTACCTGAATCTCGATGAAACCATCAAAACTACCAGAAATCTTGAGGTTACAACGCCTGATAATATATCCTATGAAAAATCAGGCAGCATCGAGCTTACAGGTACAAAAAAGGACAGCAGCTTTATATTTTACGCCTATGCAAACGGAAAGCTTGCAGGAAGAAGTGACAGCCTCAAGGGCGCGATCGATCTTTGCTATGATGAGATAGGCTGGGTTAAGGATGCTGATTTTGCTACTGTATACAACAGAGCTGACAGAAGCTCAGCATACACAATCAAGGAGCCGAACAGCGTATTTGCAGCATTTGCGGCAGAGGCAGCTGACGGAAGTCTCAGCGTAAACAAGGTAACAGACAGCGGATACCTTGTCCTGGATGCGCAGGGAATAGAGCTTAACAGGCTTATGTATTACGTAGGAAAAGGCATTCCGGTCATGGCTGCACTCGATGATAATGCTTACTGCCTTATTTATGCATATGACAGAACAAGCATCGGAATATTCTATCCGGCGGAAAATGATGAGCTAAGTACACGTGTGAGCATGACAACAGAGGAGGCCGCAGCGTATTTCGCAGGCTACAGCAACGACTTTACCTGCTTTATAAGGTATCCGGGAAAATAATTCATAAGGAAATGCTTAAATCAGCGCTTCCTTAGAAGATGGCAGACAGCAGGTCGTGATACGTCAGGTTTACAAAAGTACCTTGAGGTTATATAATCAAGGTTCAATGTACAGCATAATAAAGGGGAACGTATGGAACAGTATATTATCAAGGGCGGAGCCGAGTTAAAGGGAGAGGTCTCAATAGGCGGAGCAAAAAACGCAGCACTCGGTATTCTCGCCGCAGCCATAATGGCGGATGAGGACGTCCTGATAGAGAATATTCCAAATGTAAATGATATTAATGTGATGCTTGAGGCCATCGGACATATCGGTGCCGAGGTCGAGAGAATCGATGCACATACGGTGCGCATCAACGGAGCAAACATAACGAGCTGCGAGGTTGATGATGATTTTATGCGGAGAATCAGAGCCTCTTATTATTTTATAGGGGCGCTGCTCGGCAAATACAGGCATGCAAAGGTGCCGCTGCCGGGAGGCTGTGCTATAGGAGCAAGGCCGATAGATCAGCACATAAAGGGATTTGAGGCCCTCGGCGCGGATATAGATATCAGAGGCGGTTATCTGACCACAAATGCAGAGCAGCTTAAAAGCGCGCACATTTACTTTGATGTCGTGTCTGTAGGAGCCACAATTAACGTGATGATGGCAGCCTGTATGGCAAACGGCAGAACCATTATCGAGAATGCCGCGCGTGAGCCGCATATCGTTGATGTTGCCAATTTCCTGAACAGCATGGGAGCCAATATCAAGGGTGCCGGAACCGACACAATACGTATAAACGGTGTGCAGAGACTGCACGGAACGCAGTATGCGATAATACCGGATCAGATCGAGGCCGGAACCTTCATGTGCATGGCAGCGGCCTGCAGAGGAGATATTCTGATAAAAAATGTTATCCCGAAGCATCTTGAGTCCATCACGGCAAAGCTTACTGAAATGGGCAATACGGTGCAGGAATTTGACGAGGCCGTAAGAGTAATAGGAAGCAGCAGACAGCGTCATACAGATGTTAAGACTCTGCC
>CAVALT010000101.1:2033-5990 GCA_963589455.1 Clostridiales bacterium | reverse complement strand
CCCTTCGGGGCTTGTCCGCATCCCAGATAGCATACCCTAAACATCAGCAAGCTGCTGTTTAGGGTACTCTATCTGGGATGTGCCGGATTATAAAATGTTAAAACTTTATGAAAAATATATTGCTAAATTTTTAGTATTGGGGCATAATACTTTTGTGCTGATAATTGGGTGCAGGATTTGAAGGTTACCAGCGTTTTGTTTTTTATAAAATAATGGGAATTTAATACCCTCTGAAATGATGTACGGGATTGTACATATATTTCGTCGGGGGGGGGTAACTTGTTTAATTTGTATTATGAAAAAGAGAATATCGATTAATATATCAGCCGGCTTGTTGATCGCGGCAGTGTTTTTGACACTTAATGGGTGCGGTCAGAGGTCGGCTCGTGTTGTCTCAGCCCCACCCGAGTCAACTCCTGGATGGGCAGAGTACTCACCAGAGGAGACAAGCGAGGAGGAAAGTACATCAGAACAGCAGGAGACAAATGCTGCAGGCAGACCTCAGGTCTATGCTGAATATAATGAGGATGATTTCCCTGGGCTCAAGGCCGGATGGTATCAGACAGAGGATGGCTGGTATTACTTCGACGAAGGACTTCGCATGCTGACAGACTGGCAGGAGATAGACGGTGAGACCTATTGCTTTGGTTCAGACGGACTTATGTATGCGGATACTGTCATAGAGGGAAGATATGTAGATAAGGACGGTAAGCTCCAGGATGAGATACCGGATACCTACGCAGAGCCCTCAGGAGCAGATACAGGGACTGCCGCAGACGATCAGGACGCAGCGGACGGAGCAACAGCAGGACAGAGTCAGAATGATGCGGGAAATGTGACAGCAGCTGCACAGGCTCAATCAGCAGAAAAACAGCAGAGCAAGGCGCAGCAGCAGACTAAAGCACAGCAGACCCAGCCTGAAGCAACGGGCAGCACGGCTCAGACCGCTGCACAGCAGCAACAGCAGACAAAGGCTGCAGAGCAGCAGACTTCAGCCGCTGAGACTAAAGCAGCAGCACAGCAGTCACAGTCATCTGCAGCAGAAGCAGCTTCAGACAGTGAGGGTTCATCCGAGGATGCAGACAGCTCCGAGGATACAGACACAGAGGCTGACGTAACAAGATCCGGCTGGTATAAGACAGACAGCGGTATGTATCACTATAACAGCAGCCTTTCTAAGGACACAGGCTGGACCACCATAGATGACAGAAGCTACTATTTTGATTCTGACGGCAAGCTTGTAACCAATTCAGAGGTCGATGGCTATTATCTTGATTCAAACGGAGTCAGAACAAAGAAAAAGTCAGAAACCGAAACTACAGCGGAAAGCAGCAGCTATGCAGTCAGTGATGGACATGAGGCCTCCGGCAAAGACCCGGTGACATATACACGCCCATAGACATGCAGTGAGAAACTGATATAATATGTTGATAGGGGTCAGGACAGAAGTAAACCTCTCAAGCTGATGCCGGGTCGCAGAGCACTTCGTTCACGACAATTTTCATAACGCAGTTATGCAATATGACAATGCGGGGTGTGCAATGATCGGTATACACGAGTATCGCCTGATGACCGGCAATTGTTATCATATAGGAAGTATTACAGAAGGAAACAGTCTTAATGTCAGATAATAAGGATAGACAGATATTAAAAAATAACATCATCAGCGATGATGAGACAGAGATAGATCTGCTTGCTCTCCTCAGAGAGTTCTGGAGACACATTATAGCTATACTGGTTTGCGTGGCAGTATTCGGCGGAGCATCAGGCATATTTTCAAGATTCATAATGATACCGCAGTACAGCTCGTCATCTATGCTGTACATACTTTCAAAGGAGACTACGCTTACCTCGCTTGCAGACCTGCAGATAGGCTCACAGCTTACAAATGACTACCAGATAATTGTGAAGAGCCGTCCGGTGCTGCAGGCAGTTATAGAACAGCTCAACCTGGATCTTACCTATGAACAGTTCGCGGAGCGTATAACCATAGATAACCCGCAGAACACGCGTATTCTTACCATTACCACAGAGGATGCAGATCCGCAGCTTGCAAAGGACATAGTTGATTCAGTAGCAAGGGTAGCTGCAGACTATATCGCTGAGATGATGGAGATGGTACCTCCTAAGATGATTGAGGAGGGAACCGTAGCAACACAGAAGACGAGTCCGAGCGTATCAAAAAATACTCTCATCGGAGCTATCATCGGCGGCGTACTGATGTGCGGAGTTATAACTGTAAGATTCCTGCTTAATGATACAATCACAAGCAGTGAGGACGTAGAACAGCATCTTGGCATCTCAGTGCTTGCTTCAATCCCAGAACGAAAGTATTCGAATAAGGAGAAAGATGACAAGCAGGATAAGACAAGGAAGAAAAAACGCTGGAAGTAAGAGACGGGAGCAGCAGATATGGCAGAAAAGATAGTCAGATTAAAGAGAGACATTATCGAGGACTATGCATATGCAGAGGCTCTCAAGGGTCTTAGAACGAATGTACAGTACTGCGGCAACAACATACATGTAATCATGTTCACAAGTGCACTGCCTGATGAGGGTAAGTCAGACGTAAGCTTCGGACTTGCACTGAACATGGCCAGGATAGGCAAAAAGGTAGTAGTCGTAGATGCAGATATCAGACGCTCGGTGCTTAAGGACAGATACAATATTGAGGGAGAGATATGTGGCTTAAGCCAGTATCTCACCGGGCAGAAGACAGCAGATGAGATAGTATATGAGACAGGCAAGGCCGGATTGTATGTTATATTTGCAGGACCGTTCAGCCCGAATCCGTCGGAGCTCTTAGAGGATCAGCTGTTTGATGATCTGATAGCAAAGCTTCGTCAGGAGTTTGATTATGTATTTATCGATACGCCGCCTATGGCAGCACTGGCGGACGGATCTATAGTTGCAAGACGCTGCGACGGAGCGATACTTGTAATCGAGAGCGGAGCAATAAGCTACCGTCTTGAGCAGCAAATATGCAGACAGTTCGAGGCAACCGGAACAAGGATACTTGGAGCGGTTCTCAACAGAGTAGATACAAGATCCGAGGCCTACTACGGCAAGTATGGTAAATACGGCAAGTACGGCAAATACGGAGCCTACGGCCAGTACGGCTACGGCTCAGATGTAAACGGCAAAGAGATGGAAAAGGCCGAAGCTGACAGAAACAAGCAGTAAGCGTACATAGTATAATCAGCCTTAGGGCTTATTATAAATAAACGAAAGGAGCAAAAAACCAATGAGAAAGTTAGGAAAGGCAGTAGCAATCGCATGTGTTATGTCACTTGCATCAATGACCGCTCTTGCAGCAGGTTCAGGAAGCACAGTACGTAACTCATCCAGCGGACACTCAGGCTCAAGCACAGTTAGCCATGCAGTTCAGGCAGGAACAACTGCTCAGACCACAACTCCTGTTAGCACAACAGCTACACAGGTACTTGCAAATGGTCAGACAGTTACAGTTCTTTCACCTGTAGCAGGCTCAAACGGCAGCCTTGAGGGCGGACTTGTAGCTAACGGCACAGCAAGCGTAGCTTTAGGAGATGCTAAGAGAGCAGGACTTCCGTCAGTAGTTGTATCAGCACTTGATGCAGTAGATAACGGCAGCCTTGCAGGACTTCCTGTATCAGCAGCAGGCAAGAAGCCGCTGACAAAGACAGTAGCTCTTACTAAGGTTGTAGCTGGTTCAACACAGCAGCTTGTAGTTGCTAAGGATAAGATTCCGGCAACAGGCGTACAGGTACTGTTCTACAACAATACCAACAACACCTTCACACTTCTTCCGGCAACTGTTGATGCAACAACAGGTCTTGTAACATTTACAGCACCTGCTGACGGAACAGCAGCAGTAGTTGGCTGATAAGTGCAGACAAAGTGTTCGCGAACATATTGTGTGTGGACTAAAGACACAGCCCCTCTCCTCTCGGGGGGGGGCTGTTGTCAGTTAAGGGC
>CAVALT010000101.1:0-1980 GCA_963589455.1 Clostridiales bacterium | reverse complement strand
CTATGAAGCTGTATGCGTACAAATGGTTTCGGAGGATGCATAAAAGCGGCAGCACCTGGCTGCGGAAAGAATAAATTGCGGGAGTTACAGAGAGGACATGTACAGAAAGGATTCTTTAAGATGGATAAAGCATATAGACTTTATCATATTGGATATGCTCTGCCTGCAGGTCTCATTTGTTCTTGCGTATGCTTTAGCGGGATATGGCTTTGATCCGTACAATAGGCTTATATACCGCAATATGGCGGTCTTCATGGAGGTTGTGGATCTGACGCTGCTTGTTAGCACACCGACACTTAAGAATGTGCTGAAGCTTGGACGTTACAGGAATTTTGCAGCAACGCTTAAGCATGGAGTAATGCTCGGCGCAATACTGCTGCTGTATCTGTTTATACTGCAGCAGGGCCAAAGCTATTCCAGACTGGCACTGATCTTAAATATCGGAGTCTATATTATCCTTACCTATCTTGTACGTGAGGTACAGAAATACCGCCTCAGAAAGAAGATGAAGGAGGTTGGTGAAGGCGGCAGACGTTCACTGATGCTCGTTGTAACCGGAGATATTGCAGAGAAAGCTGCTGACAGCCTTAAGACAAATAATTATGCAAGATATCGGCTTGCAGGAATCGCTGTTATAGATCAGGATATGACAGGACAGAAGATCGGCGGTGTGGATGTAGTTGCAAATATGGAGAATGCTGCTGATTTTGTGTGCAAGCACTGGATTGACGAGGTACTGATAGTTACATCAGAAGCGACAGCATATCCCAGGGAATTAATCGAACAGTTAACAGAAACCGGAGTGACTATACATCTGAATCTTGCTAAGATACAGAATATACCAGGCAAGAAGCAGTTCGTTGAGAAAATCGGAGATTATACGGTACTTACCACAAGCATCAACTATGCAAGCACCGGGGAACTGATTCTGAAAAGGCTGATGGACATTGCAGGAGGTCTCACAGGCTGTCTGATTACAGGAGTTTTGTTCCTGTTTGTAGCTCCTGCAATCTACATTGCTTCGCCGGGACCGATTTTCTTCGCGCAGGAGCGAGTAGGAAAGAACGGACGTATATTCAGAATGTATAAGTTCAGGAGCATGTATCTGGACGCTGAAGAACGTAAGGTCGAGCTAATGAATGACAACAAGCTTGGAGACGGCAGGATGTTCAAGCTGGACTTTGATCCCCGCGTAATCGGCAACAGGATCATGCCTGACGGCACACATAAGACCGGTATAGGCGAATTTATCCGCCGCACAAGCATAGACGAGTTTCCACAGTTTTTTAATGTGCTTAAGGGAGATATGTCTATAGTCGGCACTCGCCCGCCGCTGATATCTGAAACTAATCTCTATGAGCTGCATCACAGGGCAAGACTTGCAATCAAACCCGGAATAACCGGTCTGTGGCAGATAAGCGGACGCAGTGACATCACAGATTTCGATGAAGTAGTACGTCTTGACAAGGAATACATTACAAACTGGAATATAGGACTCGATATAAAGATACTGCTCAAGACTGTAATGGTAGTGTTGAAGATGGACGGAGCGGTGTAAGGCTGATATGCATTATTAAAGTCAACAGTACACCGGGAACCTGACAGACAGATGAAGGCAGCACCGGACATTACGGCAAGGATAAAATAAGGGCAGTGCGGGGAGCACTGCCCTTATTTTATAGAAATTGTATTCAAATTGTGTAACTGTTTAGCACCCATCTCAAATTTGATCCGCAACTCCTCGATGCAGCTGGCCAGAGGCTCTTCGAGCCCTGGAAGGTGCTAAACAGATACCAAATTGTTACATTTTAAGACCTATGGCGTATGGTGAATATGCGCCGTATAGCTTTGTGGAAATAAAAGAAGAACGTATAGACAAAGTTTAGGCTATGTAATATTTGACCGGAATGTCGTTAAACTATCAAAATAGTAAAAAGGAAAAATAGAATAGCAAATTATGGAATAAGCTTTTTGATTCCC
>CAVALT010000100.1:0-6021 GCA_963589455.1 Clostridiales bacterium | reverse complement strand
GTGTATAGGTTTTCTGCATACTCAAATCGCTCCGTTAACATAAATGCGGATCTCAACGATCCCTGCCTTACCAGCTCAATCTGATTTTCACTTACAGTCTTGACTCTGTATGTTTGATAAAATCTTATCAAGCTTTCAAAAAGTATAAAGAAAAATACAAATTGTTACAACCATCGGCCTGATAAGTGTCTGATTAATTTGAGAACATTTTATCACACTCATTGTTTCAAAAATAAGCACTGATATTTCTACCTGATACTGCTCAGGCTGCCTCGTTCGATAATAGACAAAAGTGCGTCAGGCCGTCACGTATTTTTTTTAACAAAATCTTTATATCAGGCCATTATTCGAGTTTTTAAATAATATAGAAAATACATGCTCATACAATTTTACAGCATCGCGTTATGTGTTTATATACCGTTAGTCTCACCTGAGACTTTGTCTGACAATTGACTATTTTTGACGCACTTCCGTTTAGTAGAGAACCTTAAGGAAACGCTGATTAAATCAGTATTTTCCTGATGCTGCTCTTCTGCGTATTATCATAAACGCTGTCACACAGACAAATATAGAAAACAAGGATCCGCAGGTGGACGCAAGTCCCATCGGAAACAGATTATCAGGAAACAGCTTTGAAGCAAAGTATGCCCCAGGTATCCTTATAAGTATGATGGACAGAAAATTATGCAGGAAGGATAAGCCTGATTTCCGCACAGCACAGAAATATCCGCTGAAGCTGAACTGTACTCCGCCGAACAGACTGTCCCATATATAGCCGCGAAGGTATGCGGAACCTGCAGCTGCGACGAGAGTGTCTGCCGTAAACAGTGAAACTACATTTACAGCAAATATTGATATAAATATGTCCATAACCAGACCGAGTCCGGTTGCAATCATTATGGCATACTTCAGTGTTTCAACTGCACGCTCAGGCTTGCCGGCACCTATGTTCTGTGCACCGAGAGCAGAAACTGTTGACAGCATTGAGGACGGAACAAGGAACATAAAGCTCATGATCTTTTCAACGATTCCGACTGCCGCTGCATCAGTTAACCCTCTGCGGTTGGCTATTATTGTAATTATTATAAATGACACCTGGATGAAGCCATCCTGAAGCATAACAGGAATGCCTACAGAAAGTATCTGTTTCAGAGTTCCCTTATGCGGCTTAAAGTCCTGAGACTTAAGACTTAGGTCAGAATCCTGTCTTAAAATTATACACAGTGATATGACAACACTCAGTGCCTGCGAAAGCGTTGTTCCGAGAGCTGCTCCTGCCGGGCCTAAATGCATAGCCCCCATAAAGATATAATCAAGCACAATATTTGCCGCACATGCAGCCGCAATAAAGTACATGGGACTTTTGCTGTCGCCCATGCCTCTGAATATTGAAGAAATGATATTATAGGCAGTTATAAAAGGGATACCGATAAAGCATATCCTCAGATAATCAAGTGTACCGGAAACAGCCTCCTCCGGAACGGACATTATCCCTACTATAGGTCTGACCAGCAATAAAAGTGTCCCCATCAGTATAACCGAAAGTCCCATGAACAAGCTTACTGTATTGCCTATGCTGTCTGCACATCTGCGCTTATCCCCTGCTCCGACTGCCTGACCTATGGACACGGTTGCACCCATTGCAAGACCCACCAGCATAACAGTAAGCATATGCATAACCTGTGATCCGACCGAGACTGCTGTAGTAGCTTCTGTTCCGTCAAATCTGCCTATTATGAACAGATCTGCCATACCGTATAAGGTCTGCAGAAAATATGACAGTAAGTAAGGCAGTGAAAATGCTATTACATTAGCTGCTACACTTCCTCTGGTAAGATTTTTTTCCATATATATACACCCTTCATAAATCGCTCATTCTTCTTCGAAAAATGGCTTCTTTATTCATGTTTTTGCGGGTCCCAAGCTCAAAACTTCTCCTGCAGGCAAGCCTGCGTCGGATTTTGCAGCTTTTGACCCTGGTTAAAAGCAATGATGTCAGGGGCAAAAGTCTTTGCCCCTGACTGATACCAGATTGCTCCGCACTGCGTGCTCCCGCAATTTTCATATTATACTCTTTATGAATAGAATACAGTCAAGAGGAAAGTTTGCGTCAAATATGTTATGATAGAAATGTATGTAAAACCTGAGGGGTAATGCTGTAATGTTATATGATATATCAACCTATCGTCTTGTACGCACAAAGGTAGCCGATGATGCATTCATTGAGAAGCATAAGCACGGAGCCTATTTTCATTATATCTATATACTTAACGGTGCAGGGACTGTCAATGTCGGCGGTCATCACCTTGATGCTGCAAAATATGATCTTTTCATGATTCCGCCTAATGTAGAGCATGAGACCTTTGGAAAAAGCGATCTTATAAAGCTGGATATCAAGTTTATGTGCGGCGAGCCCTTCTATACTCCGCTGCTTGACTGCGGATACTACATTCACGGCATCAGTGCCTATGAGGACAGGCTTCTAAGAGATATATTTGATGAGGCTGTCAATAAAAAGCCCATGTACAGCTATGCCATCGATAATAAGCTTGGGGAATTTTTATGCATGGTGCTCCGCAGGGAAAAGCGCGGCATTGAGATGGTATCACAGAGCCGCAATCTGTTTGATATAGTTCCGGGAACGGGTGATGAGCCAAGCTGCAAGCTGGATTCGGCAGTCAACTATATAAGGCAGAATATAAATAAAAACATAAGTGTAAAGGAGCTCTCAGAATATATGGGATATTCCGAGAGCTACTTCTCTACCAGCTTTAAAAAGCATTACGGCTATTCGCCTAACCGTTATGTCAATATACTTAAGGTTGAGCATGCCAAGGAGCTCATAATGTACTCTAACCTCAGCATAACTGCCATAGCAGAGGAGCTGGGCTTTGAATCGGTGCATTATTTCAGCAAGGTATTTAAGCAGATAACCGGACTGTCACCTTTAAACTATGTTGACCGTTCAAGCATCGATATGATTATAAATGTTATAAAAAATGCTCCGTCTCTCCCTCCCGAGGACCGCTACGAGATACCTGCAAGGCCTATAAGTGAATACAGGGCTTAGTCTGGAGGAAACAGGCTTTTAAGGAAATGCTGATTAAATCAGCATTTTCTTATGCTTTTGATTTGCACTGGCATAGATAAAAGGGACCCGGCTTTACAGCTGTGCTTCGATTTCTTCTCTGCTCTGATAGCCTATTATCTTGGCAGTCTGCTCTCCGTTTTTATATACAAGCACCATAGGTATGCTCACGACTCTGAATTCCTGCGCAATATCCATATGCTCATCTACATTAAGCTTGCCTACAAGTACGTCCCCGCGTTCTGCTTCTATAGCCTCGAGAATTGGCGATATCATCCTGCACGGACCGCACCAGTCAGCATAAAAATCAATAATAACAGTCTTATCCTTTAATTGTATAAGCTTATCAAATTCCTCTCTGCTGTTAATCTTCTGAGCCATTATTTTCTCTGCAGATAATAATTAATCATCTGCTCTCCCTTCATCTTCTATGAATACTCAGCAGGCGGACTTGGCCGCGAAGCGTCGAAGCCTCTGCCGCCAAACCGCCTGCTGAACATCTTGTTATTTTTCCTTATAATAAAGCATACAGTGACAGTAGCCCTCAAAGTCAGGATCAGCTATCTGATCCCTGAATTCTCTGCACATACACTTTGTGTCCTCATTCATCTCAAGGCGGCAGGGACAATAGCCTCCGCGAAGCCTCAGTCCCTCCTGCACTGTTTTAACTATATCCTGATCTTCATTGAGTCTGACCTTCATATCAGCATCCTCCCGCCTGACGGGCTATGTTTAAGGCTTACAGTCTTGCAACTCCTGATTTTCTTGCTGCCTCGGCTGCTGCCTTTGCTACAGCATCCTTTACTCTTGGATCAAAGGCCTTAGGTATAACATATTCAGGTGAAAGCTCCTCATCTGATACAAGTCCGGCAATAGCATATGCTGCTGCCTCCTTCATCTCATCATTTATTTCCTTCGCACGAACGTCAAGGGCACCTCTGAATATGCCAGGGAATACAAGCACATTATTGATCTGGTTAGGATAATCCGAACGTCCTGAGCCTACTACAGCAGCTCCTGCGGCCTTCGAATCCTCAGGCATTATCTCCGGAACCGGATTAGCCATTGCAAATACTATGCCATTATTCATAGAGGCTACCATATCCTTTGTAACCAGGTTCGGCCGTGATACACCGATGAATATATCTGCTCCCTTCATAGCATCTGCAAGCTTGCCGTGCTCATGATTCAGATTGGATATGTGGGAAATGGCCTCCTGACCGAAATTAAGACCCTCGTCACCTTCACAGATTATACCGTTAATGTCGCACATTACCACATTGCCGAAGCCCATCTTAATAAGAAGATTGCCTATGGCTATGCCTGCGGCACCGGCTCCGTTGATTACGATCTTGACCTCTCCCATCTTCTTATTTGTTACCTTCATGGCATTGATAAGAGCGGCCGCAACAACAACAGCTGTACCGTGCTGGTCATCATGGAATACTATAATATCGCACTTTTCCTTAAGCTTTTTCTCAATCTCAAAGCATCTCGGTGCGGCAATATCCTCAAGATTGATTCCGCCGAATGATCCTGCCAGAAGTGCTATGGTATCGACTATAGTGTCTACATCCTTGCTTCTTATGCATAACGGAATGGCATCCACATCGCCGAATTCCTTGAAGAGTACGCACTTTCCCTCCATAACAGGCATACCTGCCTCAGGTCCGATATCTCCGAGTCCGAGTATAGCTGTTCCGTCAGTAACTACTGCTACTGTGTTCCAGCGGCGTGTAAGCTCCCAGCTCTTCTCCGGATCCTTCTGTATCTCCTTGCAGGCCTCGGCAACACCCGGTGTATATGCAAGGCTGAGGGCCTCTGAGCTGTCTACCTTGGCCCTTGACTTTATCTCAAGCTTTCCGTGAAGCTCATAATGCAGCTTTAATGACTCTTCCTGAATATTCATTGCAAAAATCCTCCAAACTAAACAGATATAAAAATAATACAATCCTTCCGCAAAGCCGTCAATGTCCTATGTCTGCACAGCTCTGCATGCATCCGGTTTTCACGCTTTTGCGGTCTCAAATTCCTTAGCAACCTCAGCAAGAAGTTTACGGACAGGAAGATGCTGAGGACAGACTGCCTCGCATTTTCCGCAGCCTATACAGTCTGAAGCTCTGTGTCCTTCACTTGTATGAACCACTTCGTAGTAATAATCAGCATTCCAGTCATGGTAGAGCTGCTTGGTATTCATGGTTGCAAATACATCAGGGATAGCTATCTGCTTAGGGCAGCCCGCTGTGCAGTAGCGGCAGGCCGTACACGGAATAAGATTCTTGCTGTTAATAATCTCAGTAACCCTGTTTACAGCCTGAAGCTCCCTTTCATCAAGAGGCCTGAAGTCACGCATGGCTGCAAGATTATCCTGCAGCTGGTAGATATTGCTCATTCCGGAAAGAACCATTATTACTCCGTCGAAGCCTGCAGCAAACCTTAAGGCGTAGCTTGCCGGACTGCCGCCGTGCAATGCATCAAGCACCGGCCTTGCCTCATCCGGAAGATTGACAAGACTGCCGCCCTTTACAGGCTCCATAACTATGACAGGCTTATTATAGCGTCTGCAGACCTCATAGCACCTGCGGCTCTGTACTGCAGGGTCATTATAATCAAGGTAATTAAGCTGTATCTGAACGACTTCGATATCCGGGTACTCTCGGAGTATGTTTTCGAGCACCTCTGCCCTGTCATGAAAGGATATGCCTACATGGCGTATTTTTCCCTCCCTTTTAAGCTGAAATGCAGTCTCGTAGGCATGACAGGCCTTAAAATGCGGAAGGTTTCTCTCTCCCTGTGAATGCATAAGATAAAAATCAAAATAATCAACTCCGCAGGCCTTAAGCTGGCTCTCAAAGAAGGGCCTTATATCTGCCTCTGTTTTAAAATAATCATCCGTAAGCTTGTCTGTAAGTATATAGCGCTCTCTCGGATAT
>CAVALT010000099.1:0-6038 GCA_963589455.1 Clostridiales bacterium | reverse complement strand
GCTCATATATGAAATCACGGCGCGGGCCTACATCGGTGCCCATCAGCATCTCCGTAACCTCTGAGGCAAGTCTTGCATCCTCGATTTCAACACGCTTTAATACTCTGCGCTCCGGATCAAGCGTTGTTGCCCAGAGCTCCTCCGGATCCATCTCTCCAAGACCCTTGAAGCGCTTTAAGTCAAAGGATGAAGCATCATGGTCCTTCATATACCTGCTAAGCTCATGATCATTGTACAGATACTGCGGCTTTGCTCTGCCTGATTTAGGAGTCACAAGGTAGAGCGGCGGCATGGATACGTAAATGTGACCGTTATATATAAGCTCAGGCATAAATCTGTAGAAGAAGGTCAGCAGCAGCGTATCTATATGACTTCCGTCAACATCCGCATCTGTCATGAGTATAATCTTATTATAACGAAGCTTTGTTATGTCAAAGTCATTGCCGTAGCCTTCCGAGAAGCCGCAGCCGAAGCTGTTTATCATGGTCTTGATCTCAGCATTTGCAAGCACCTTGTCAATTGAGGCCTTTTCCACATTAAGTATCTTGCCTCGAATAGGAAGTATGGCCTGAAACTCTCTGTTTCTGCCTGAGCCTGCCGAGCCGCCGGCAGAATCTCCCTCGACTATGAAGATCTCACATTTTGACGGATCCTTCGAGGTGCATACCTTAAGCTTGCCGTTTGAATCAAATGAAAATTTATTTTTGGAGAGCAGGTTGGTCTTGGCCTTTTCCTCCGCCTTCCTGATCTTTGCCGATTTCTCAGCGCAGGAAATAATGGCCTTAACAGTCTCAATATTTCTATCGAAATAATGCTCGAGCTTCTCTCCGGTCACTGCCGACACATCTGTCGCTGCCTCTGCACTTGCAAGCTTTGTCTTGGTCTGTCCCTCAAATATAGGCTCTCGATACTTGATGGCAATGACGCAGGTCATGCCGTTTCTTGTATCTGCGCCGGTAAAATTCTGATCCTTATCCTTGAGCACTCCAAGCTGTCTCGCATAGCTGTTTACAAGCTGCGTGTACTTCGTCTTGAAGCCTGTGATATGCGTGCCGCCCTCCTGCGTAAAGATATTGTTGCAGAAGCCGTGTATATTTTCCTCAAAGGCATCGACATACTGGAAGCAGCATTCCACCTCACAGTCATTGTAGCTGTCCTTAAAATAAATAAGCTCGGTTACTGCTGTATCACCCTTGTTAAGCTCTCTGATATAGGCTTTCAGACCGTCCGGCTCATGATAAATAATCTCGCCTGCTGCAGCTTGGGCTGAATCCTCAGAGGCCTTTAGGCTCACGGAAAATGCTTCCGCTGCAGTATTGCCATCTGAAGCATCAGGCATTTCCCCGGCAGTGCTGCCGTCTCCGCTGCCTGCCGGCTGCTCCGGCTGTGCAGCTTCCTGCTCACTCATATGCAGTGCAGAGCTCTCCTTAATGTCCCTCAGATCCTTAAAATGAATCGTAAGCTCCGGATTCAGATAAGCAGTTTCATGCAGACGGGACTTTATCCATTCTGCCTTGAATACCGTCTTCTCAAATATCTCATCATCCGGAAGAAAATTAATCCTTGTGCCTGTACTGCGGGATTTGCCGACTACAGGCAGCAGACCCTCGATAAGCTCTGTGGTTGGTATGCCTCTTGCATAGCTGTCTCTGTATATCCTTCCGTCACGTGCAACCTCAACAGTCATTTCCTTAGAGAGTGCATTTACAACAGAGGAGCCTACACCATGAAGTCCTCCTGAGGTCTTATAGGAATCTGAATCAAATTTGCCCCCGGCATGCAGCGTCGTAAGTATGATTCTCTCTGCGGAGACTCCCTTTTCATGCATATCTACAGGAAGTCCTCTTCCGTTATCCTTGATCGTGCAGGAGCCGTTCTTCTCAAGCGTAACCCATATTTCCGTGCAGTAGCCTGCAAGATGCTCATCCACCGAGTTGTCAAGTATCTCGTATACAAGATGATTAAGTCCCTTTGAACCGACACCTCCGATATACATTCCAGGTCTTGTCCTGACAGGCTCCAGTCCCTCCAGTATCTTTATGCTGTCTGCATTATAGCTTTGCGTTTTTGCCATATTACTTCCTCTTAAGATGCTTCAGCCTGTAATATACAAGCTCTGTTATGCAGCAGGCTGACCAGCCCACCGGATATCCGAGTCCTATAAATACAGGATTGCCTGCTGTAACTCTGGTTATTATAAACAGATACAGCTGGCGTACAAATACAAAGCAGATAATCATAATGAGCATAGGTCCCTTGGAATCCCCGCGTCCGCGCATTGATCCTGCAAGGCTGTGGTTAATGCCGTTAACCCAGAAAAACCAGGATATAGCCTTGACAAAGCGTATTCCGCTCTCAATTACATCTGCATCACTTGTAAATAATTCCACCGCCTGTCTTGCAAATATCCTCATGAGCATTCCGACAGTGAAATTAAAAATAACAATCATTGCTACAGCCGTCACAGTTCCCTGATTGGCTCTCCTTACCTTATCTGCACCGATATTCTGACTTACAAAGGTCGTTGCCGCATGTCCCATGCTCTGAAGCGGCAGCATAACCATCTGATCAAGCTTATTGTAGCAGCCCCAGCCTGCCATGACAGCCGAGCCGTAGCCATTGATATACGCCTGTACGAAGCTGTTGGAAAATGCTGTTATCATAGACTGAAAGCCGGCCGGTAGTCCAACTGCGAGTATCTTGTTTAATATCGGAAAATCAATACCCATGTCCTTCCAGGTAAGCTTATATATATCGTCGGTCATGCTCAGAAGCAGCAGCACAAGTGCAGCCGATATAAACTGAGAAATGATTGTGGCTATCGCCGCTCCTGCAATGCCCAGCCTGAACACAAGAACAAAGAGCAGATCAAGGCCTATATTTAAAAAGCTTGAAAGTATCAGAAAGTAAAGCGGTCTTTTTGAATCGCCTATAGCTCTCAGTATGCCGCTTCCCATATTGTAGATAAGAAGTCCTGATATGCCGGCAAAGTAAATCTGCAGATACACTGTTGCGGCCGGCATTACATCCTCCGGAGTCGCAATTAGCCTCAGCATGGACGGTGTAAGCAGCACGCCCAGTATCGTAAATATAACACTTGCGATAAAGGTCACAGCCATCGTGGTCTCCACTGAGGTATGGAGCTTATCAAGCTTTTTTGCTCCGAAATACTGTCCTATAACAACTCCTGCTCCTATGGAAATGCCGTTAAAGCAGAATACCGCAATATTGATTATCTGATTGGTCGAGCCTACAGCGGCAAGCGCCTCCTTGCCGACATAATTGCCGACCACCATCGTGTCTACGGTATTATACAGTACCTGAAAAAAATTACCGAGGATCAGCGGAACACAAAAATACAGCAATTGCTTCGGGATAAACCCTGTGGTCATGTCAACTGCTGTGCTTTTGGTCTGTGTCTTATCTGTATTGTCTGAATTTCTTTTAAAGATTCCCATTAAGCCTGAATTCCTCTTCTGAAATGCCGTACAATACGAATGATTTTACTACATTTTCAGCTTTATACCAAGCTGTTTTGCCGGTCAGCATTTCCCTAAATATCGCTCATAGTAGGCTTTCAGATCACAGCACTCATAAAGCATGCCGGCTCTGTCAGGAAAATCCTCAGCTATGCGCCTTACACAGCGCATACAGAACTGCTCTCTTGCCTTCGGAAGGTGCTCGAGCGCCTGCTTAAAGCCCCAGGTATGTGTGACAAGCTCCTGATCCTCTGCATGCTCAAGCGAGAGCAGAAATCCAAGGCTTCTGCCCTCCGCCTTTGCACATACAGGCAGCAGCCTCTGCTCTGCAAAGCACATGGCCTTTACCGGATCAAGCCCATCACGGTTCACATTTTCCGCAAAATCCCGTGCCGCTCTGATATAGCTGTCCTTGAATTCCTCATCCCTGATGCACAGAAAAGCAGTATTAGCCGCCTTGAGGCCGAAATCCCAGCTCTCCGGAAAGGCATAGTCGTTATCAAATCTGAAAAAATCCGGCTCAGGATACACATCCGGATTAAGGCTCTCGGAGTGGGCAGCAGTTATATCATAGCGGCTTACCGTATCCTCTATACAGTCCCAGATTATAAGATCGGTATCAAGCATGACGCATGGCGAGGGCATAGTCTTAAGTGCGGCGAGCTTTCCTGCAGCCCAGAACAGAAAGGGATCGATATCCTCCGGCAGATCATCCAGAACAGGAACTATCTCATTCCATGCCTTATTGATTCCGATTTCTTCAAAAAATGCCTTCCCGCGGCTGTCAGTAAGCATGCTTATGCTTCCGTTATGCTTCTGCCATTCAAGTGCTGAAAGTATGGCTGTAAGCTGTTCATAATCAGGAAATACTATGCTCCCGTTATGTCTTATGATGTTTGGATATGACCAGAAGGAATGAAATGCGTTCATAATTTATATCAGCTTCAGCCCGTAGCCCATGTCTGTAGGACTAAAGCTGTCCGGGGCGTTCTCACTGTCATTATCTGCATATCCGTAAAACCCGCCTGAGCCGATATAAGAACCGCGGTATGAGCTCCAGCTGAAGGAGCTTTGATAGGAGCCGCGGTATGAGCTTAAGCCCTTTGAACCCAAGCTGAAGGAGCTGTGCTTATATGAGCTGTTGTATGAGCTGTTATACGGCTCATAGCTGCAGGCTGCAAGCTGCTCTGATTCTTTTCTGGTAAAGCTTCGGTATTGCTCCCACCAGCTGCGGCGATCGTTGATAGACCATATTTCTTTGAAGTAATTGTATTCACTCATAGTGCAGGCTCCGATTCTGTGATGGTCTTGGGATTTGTATAGCTGAGAAACCATGCAGCACTATAATGCTGCAACTATTTATTTTAAGGAAATGCTGACTAAATCAGCGTTTCCTTAAGTATTTGCTGATAGCATCAGCATTTTCTTAACTTCCTGACGTGTCTGCGTATCTTAGTCAAAGCGGCTCGGCGCCGGCTCTGCCTAAGATACACAGACACTGATTTTAAAATCATATACGAGCTGTTACGCGCATTCTGCGCTCCCGCAGCTCTCCAATCATTCGTAATCCGCGCTGCCGCGCTTCTTACTCATGTTCGTTGGCCATCCTGAGCACGGACAGCTTTCTTTCCATTTACGGCGCAAATAATGCGAATTTCAAAGCCGGCTCTGCCGTCTTTGAAATTCACTCCGCCGTCTTCCACATATGCAGTCCTGGATGCAAGCATCCGTCCTGCATATATGGAATCCGGCATTATTTGCTTAGTCGCCCCAGCGCCAGTTTGCTACTTCGGGCAGATCTACGCCGTACTGATGTATGTACTGTTCGTGTTCGATGAGCTTATCGTTCATCTTCTGATACAGATATGCTCCTCTGTTTCCTAACTGTGGGAGGTATTTGAGGGCGGCTATTACGAGGTGGAAGCGGTCTATGTGGTTTTGGACGCGGACGTCGAACGGGGTTGTAATCGTTCCCTCCTCCTTATAGCCTCTTACATGCATAAGTCTGTTGTTGTGTCTTCTGTAGGTGAGCTCATGCACGAGGCTTGAATATCCGTGGAAGTTGAATATTACCGGCTTGTCCTTTGTGAACAGCAGGTCATACTCTACATCTGTAAGTCCGTGCGGATGCTCGCTTGCCGGCTGAAGCTTGAAGAGATCCACTACGTTGATGAATCTTATCTTCAGCTCAGGAAGCTCCTTATTGAGTATAGATACGGCTGCAAGTGCCTCTAACGTAGGTGTCTCTCCTGCGCAGGCAAATACGATGTCAGGCTCTCCGCCCTTATCATTTCCTGCCCACTCCCAGATGCCTATGCCCTCGGTGCAGTGCTTTACTGCCTCAGGCATGCTGAGCCACTGCGGTCTCGGATGCTTGCTCGCTATGATTACGTTAACATAATTGCGGCTTCTGATACAGTGATCAAAGGTTGAAAGCAGACAGTTTGCATCCGGCGGAAGATAAAGTCTTACGACATCTGCCTTTTTATTGGCAATGTGATCCATAAATCCGGGATCCTGATGTGTAAAGCCGTTATGATCCTGCTGCCATACCGTTGA